>CAWUVO010000022.1:0-11752 GCA_963925965.1 uncultured Porticoccus sp.
TTACAATTTCACGCATTTCATTCTGAACATCACTGGGAAGACTGTATGGTGGCAAGGCGCAAGCGGAATCCCCTGAGTGGATTCCCGCCTGTTCGATATGTTGCATAATTGCCCCAATAACTACATCTTTCCCATCAGAAATAGCATCTATATCTACCTCAATAGCAGAAGACAAAAAGTAATCTAGTAATATCGGGGCATCTCCTGACACTTTAAGGGCCTGATCCATATAGCGAGCTAGCTCATCTTGTTGGTAGACAATCTCCATAGCTCTTCCGCCCAGAACATAAGAGGGGCGGACAACTAGTGGGTATCCAATCGCTGTCGCTGCATTTATAGCATCTTCAGAAGAACGAACAATAGCGTTTGAAGGCTGAAGCAATTCTAGCTTGTTAATCATTCCCTGAAATCGCTCTCGATCTTCCGCCAAATCAATAGCATCGGGCGTTGTTCCAATAATTGGCACTCCTTCGTCTTCCAAAGCCTGCGCCAACTTCAATGGAGTCTGTCCGCCAAATTGAACAATGACGCCCTTAGGATTCTCCACATTTACAATTTCCAATACGTCTTCTAGCGTAACTGGCTCAAAGTACAAGCGATCAGATGTATCGTAATCAGTAGACACTGTTTCAGGATTACAGTTAACCATGATGGTTTCATAGCCATCTTCGCGCATTGCTAAAGCAGCATGCACACAACAATAATCAAATTCTATGCCTTGCCCAATTCGATTGGGGCCTCCACCTAATACTAAAATTTTATCACGCATCGATGGTTGCGCCTCGCACTCTTCTTCATAGGTTGAATACATATAGGCTGTAGAGGTTGAAAATTCAGCGGCGCATGTGTCCACACGCTTAAATACTGGACGCACATTAGCTGTATGCCGAAAAGCTCTAAAGTCTTTCTCGTTGACACCTAGTAGTGCCGCTAAACGTTTATCAGAAAATCCTTTACGTTTAAGGCGAAATAGTTGCTTTGCATTAATAGCATTCAGTGGAAGTCCTTCAAGGGACGCTTCTTCTAGAATCAGATCTTCTATCTGAAAAAGAAACCAAGGATCAATAGCTGTAAGTCTGAACACCTCAGGGACATTCATGCCTGCTCGAAAAGCATCGCCAACATACCAAATACGCTCTGAACCAGCGACTCTTAACTGATGTCGTAATTCAGCCAAGTCATCCTTCGTAGTAATATCTATCTGTTTCTCAAAGCCTGCCGACCCAACCTCTAGCCCTCGAATAGCCTTATGTAGAGATTCCTGAAAAGTGCGCCCAATAGCCATAACTTCGCCTACTGATTTCATTTGCGTGGTCAGTTTAGCGTTAGCTTGGTTAAACTTTTCAAAAGCAAATCGAGGAATCTTTGTTACCACATAATCAATACTGGGCTCAAAGGAAACTGGCGTAGCGCCTCTGGTTATATCATTCTGAAGTTCATCCAAGGTATAGCCAACTGCCAATTTTGCTGCCACCTTAGCAATAGGAAATCCTGTGGCTTTTGATGCCAGCGCAGAGGAGCGAGATACTCTTGGATTCATCTCGATAACCACCATCCTGCCATCATCTGGGTTGACTGCAAACTGCACATTTGAGCCACCTGTTTCGACACCAATTTCTCGCAGCACTGCAATAGAAGCGTTACGCATGATTTGATATGCTTTGTCTGTAAGCGTCTGAGCCGGAGCAACGGTAATAGAGTCGCCTGTATGAATGCCCATTGGGTCTAAATTTTCAATGGAGCAAACGATAATACAATTATCATTTTTATCTCGTACTACCTCCATTTCAAATTCTTTCCATCCAAGCAAAGACTCATCAATCAGCAACTCATTAGTTGGCGATAACTCAAGCCCGCGCCGGCAGATCTCAACAAATTCTTCTCGGTTATATGCTATTCCTCCTCCTGATCCTCCCATTGTAAACGATGGTCGTATGATGCAAGGGTACCCAAATAGGTCTGGAACTTTGAGCGCTTCTTCTAGGCTATGCACAATAAGAGCTCTAGCAGTCTCCAAACCAATTTTTTGCATTGCGACGGCAAAAAGACTTCTATCTTCCGCTTTGTTAATTGCATCTTGATCGGCGCCAATCATCTCCACGCCAAATTTATCTAAAATCCCTTCTCGATGAAGGTCTAAAGCGCAATTCAGCGCTGTCTGACCACCCATAGTTGGCAACAATGCATCAGGCTTCTCTTCCTCAATAATTTTTGCAACAGTGCGCCACTCTACCGGTTCAATGTACGTGGCATCAGCCATAGAAGGATCTGTCATAATGGTAGCGGGGTTGGAATTCACCAGGATGACCCGGAAACCCTCATCCCTTAGCGCCTTGCAAGCTTGCGCGCCAGAGTAATCAAACTCGCAGGCCTGACCAATGACAATAGGCCCGGCCCCAAGAATTAGAACGCTTTTAATATCAGTTCTTTTTGGCATAACTTATCAATTCAAAAAAGTGGTCAAATAATAGGGCCGCTTCATGTGGCCCTGGACTAGCCTCGGGGTGCCCCTGAAAGCTAAAAGCTGGTTTATCTGTTCGATGTATCCCTTGAATAGAACCATCAAACAGTGAGTAATGTGTGGCGCGAAGGGTGGACGGAAGTGATTTCTCATCAACAGAAAACCCATGATTCTGGCTGGTGATCATAACTTTTCCAGTTCCAACATCTTTTACTGGATGATTGGCTCCATGATGGCCAAATTTCATTTTCATAGTTTTCGCACCACTAGCTAACGCCAATAGTTGATGCCCTAGGCAAATACCAAATATTGGAATATCCGTCTTTAATATTTCTCTGATAGAGTCCACAGCATAAGTGCATGGCTGCGGATCTCCTGGCCCATTAGACAAAAATATACCATCAGGATTCATTTCTAATACTTCAGCGGCAGATGTTTGAGCAGGAACTACAGTCAGATCAGCACCCCGATCAACAAGCATCCGCAAAATATTTCGCTTAACGCCAAAATCGTAAGCGACGATCTTATAAAGACTATTCTTAGATTGCTGATGGCCAAAACCAAGCTTCCAGCTCCCTTCTGTCCATTTGAAAACAGCAGTTGTAGTAACTTCTTTAGCAAGGTCTACCCCTTCCAGGCCAGTAAAATCACGAGCAACTTGCAGCGCTACTCCTTCATCAATGTCACCCGCCATAAGACAACCGCTTTGAGCCCCTTTTTCCCTAAGAATACGAGTCAATTTTCGAGTATCAATGTCTGAAATACCCAAGATATTTTTTTCTTTCAGATAAACATCAAGACACTGCTGCGAGCGAAAATTACTAGCCAGCGCAGGCAAATCTCTTATTACTAAACCAGTAGCCCAAATACGTGATGACTCTTCATCTTCAGTATTTGTCCCGGTATTGCCAATATGAGGATGCGTGAAGGTAACAATTTGACGCGCATAGGATGGGTCAGTAAGAATTTCTTGATAACCAGTCATCGATGTATTGAAGACCACTTCTCCACTAGATAAACCTTCAGCACCAATGGATCTGCCTTTAAAAATAGTGCCATCTTGAAGCACCAAGATAGCTGACCGATGAGAATCGGTATTCAATGCAACCTCCTTAACGACAAGTAGTAAATTATCAGTACTGAAAGCAAGCTTGCTTTACTTCATTTTCCAACATACACACGACTGGATAAAAACAAACACCGAGTAGCAAAAAGCGAGGTGAAACAACTTGTTTCACCTCGCCTCTAAAATGCTAGATTGCATTTACCTAATATACGAGTTTAGGGTATTAAAATAGCGCTAACAAATATATTAATTATAGTAGGCGAACGACTGCGGGCTGTCCAGAAAATACTTACTCAAAAGCCATCTTATCGCTTGAGGTCGAGCACATCTTGCATGTCGTACATACCGGTTTTTTTGCTCGCTATCCACTCAGCCGCCCTAATAGCCCCTCGAGCAAACGACATGCGACTAGAGGCCTTGTGGGTAATTTCAACCCGCTCGCCTTCAGCAGCAAAGATCACAGTATGATCTCCTACAATATCACCCGCCCTGATTGTTGAAAATCCAATAGTTTTTCGGTCTCTGGCCCCTGTTTGTCCTTCACGCCCATACACTGCAACTTCTTTTAAATCTAGATCTAATGCGCGTGCAGCAATTTCACCCATATTCAAGGCAGTTCCTGATGGTGCATCTATTTTATGTCGATGATGAGCCTCACAAATTTCAATATCAACTTCATCCCCCATGATTCGAGCAGCCAGATCAATTAATTTAAAGCATAGATTTACGCCTGTACTAAAATTAGAGGCCATACATAGCGGTATTATTTCTGCAAAAGAGAGTAATTGGGTCTTTTGGCTATCTGTAAAACCGGTTGTTCCGATCACAATACTTCTGCCTTTCTCGGTACAGAGCTTTGCATTTAACAGCGTGTTCTCGATAGAGCTAAAGTCAATTAGCACGTCAAAGTTATCAATCACATCCCTGATATTTTCAACCAATGGAACGCCTAGATGACCAGCGTCCGCAATATCACCTGCGTCCGACCCCACAAGTGAGCTACCTGGCTTCACAATAGCAGCTGTCAACAGGGTGTTAGGGTTAAGAGTTGTAGCCGCAATCAAGGCTTTACCCATTCTCCCAGCAGCACCAGTTATTGCAATTCTAATGGGGTTATTTTTCATAACGTCAATAATCTTATTTTAGAGTTTTCAGAACAATAAATTTTTATATTAAGCATTCTATTATGGACACTTTAATATAATCACATCAACATTACCCATTAATAACTATATAGTAAATCCATCAAAAAATTTCTTTACACCTTTAAACCAAGAAGCTTTTTTGGGTGAATGTTGCCCTCCATTCAAGCTTTCCTGCAGCTTACGGAGCAATGTTTTTTGTTTGTTGTCAAGATTAACTGGAGTTTCTAATATTACTGTGCAAAATAAGTCTCCGACCCCAGAACTTCGAACAGTTGTGACGCCTTTGCCCTTGAGTCTAAATGTAGTGCTAGTTTGAGTTTCTTGGGGAATTTTTAATTTAACAGGCCCCCCTAATGTGGGGACCTCTATCTCATGCCCCAAAATAGCGTCAATAACACTTATCGGCAATTCGCAATATAAATCTCGTCCATCTCTTTGAAAAAGGTTATGTTTTCTAACATTCATCTGTACATATAGATCTCCAGATGGGCCCCCTTCTGGACCAGCCTCACCTTCGCCACTAAGACGAATTCGATCTCCAGTATCAACTCCTGGTGGCACTTTTACGGAAAGGGTTTTACTCTCCTCAACTCGTCCTTGTCCGCGGCAACCCAAACACGGGTCGCTAATAACTTTTCCACGGCCTTGACATTTCGGGCAAGCTTGCTGCACAGAGATAAACCCTTGGGACATTCTTACCTGACCATGACCGGCACAAGTACTGCAGGTGACGGGAGAAGAGCCTTTTTTACCCCCAGATCCATTACATTGCTTGCATGCACAAAGGGTAGGTATCTTAATTTTTACTGTCTTGCCCTTTATTGCATCCTCTAATACCATATCTAAATTATATTGCAGGTCTGACCCGCGCATCGGTCCAGCACGTTGTCGGCCTCGAGACCCACCAAAAATATCCCCAAAAACATCACCGAAAATATCACTGAAATTTTCATTGCCACCATAACCCCCAGCGGAGCCGGCAGCGGCATGGCCGTACTGATCGTAAGACGCCTTCTTCTCTGGATTCGAAAGCACCTCATAAGCTTCGGAGGCCTCTTTGAACACATGATCCGCATCTTTATTATCCGGATTACGATCAGGGTGATTTTTCATCGCTATTCGGCGATAGGCTTTTTTTATATCTTGTTCAGGCGTACCTCTTGATACACCAAGGACTTCATAATAATCACGTTTAGACATTTGCTATCTACTTCTGTATGTAAATTTTTCTGCCAAAGACAGGGATTAAGTAAGCTCGATGGTATTTTGCTGTAACTCAAACATAGCAAAGCGCGAGACCAGCCCGCGCTTGCAATCGACAATACTGCACAATAAAAGTATACACTTAGCCAAAGATTTACTTTTTATCATCTTCTTTTTCAGGCTCAGCATCCACCTCTTCAAACTCAGCATCTACTGCATCATTAGCGCCAGCAGAAGACGCTGATTCATCTCCGGAACTTTCTGCTTCTGTGGCAGCAGCCTGCTCAGCATAAAGTTTTTGAGCGAGAGCACTCGAGACCTCAGAAAGTTTTGTGGCAGCAGCATCTATGGCTTCTTTATCATCGCCCTTAACAGCAGCTTCGACTTCTTTTACAGCAGCCTCAATAGCTTCTTTTTCTTCATCTGTAGCTTTATCGCCTGCCTCTTGAACAGTTTTTGTGGCAGCATGAGCGAGTCCATCTGCAGCATTTCTCGCTTGCACCAACTCTTCAAATTTTTGATCTTCAGCGGCATTCGCTTCTGCATCGTTTACCATGCCTTCAATCTCTTCATCAGATAAACCAGATGAAGCTTTGATCACAATCGATTGCTCTTTGCCTGTAGCCTTATCTTTTGCATTTACATGCAAAATACCATTTGCATCAATATCAAAAGTTACTTCAATTTGCGGCATCCCTCTCTGCGCAGGAGGAATATTAGCCAAATCAAAACGACCCAAAGACTTGTTACCTGTCGCCTGTTTTCTTTCACCCTGAACAACATGAATAGTCACAGCTGTTTGGTTGTCTTCGGCCGTAGAGAAAATTTGGGATTTTCGCGAAGGAATCGTTGTATTTTTCTCAATTAACGGGGTAGCTACACCGCCCATTGTCTCTATGCCTAAAGTAAGCGGAGTAACATCCAGCAGCAATACATCCTTTACTTCACCAGAAAGCACTGCGCCCTGAATAGCTGCCCCCATAGCAACTGCCTCATCTGGATTTACATCTTTACGAGGTTCTTTGCCAAAAAAAGCACTAACTTTTTCCTGAACCATCGGCATGCGTGTTTGGCCGCCAACGAGAATAACATCATCGATATCTGAAATAGACTTTCCTGCATCCTTTAGAGCCATCTTTAGCGGCGCCATGGTGCGCTCAACCAGCTTATCAACTAAAGACTCAAGCTTGGATCGAGTTAGCTTAACTACTAGATGTTTTGGGCCAGTAGCATCAGCAGTTATATATGGCAGGTTGACTTCTGTTTGCTGGCTAGAGGAGAGTTCTATTTTGGCTTTTTCCGCGGCCTCCTTAAGGCGCTGAATAGCCATAGGATCCTTAAGTAAATCAAAATTATTTTCCTTCTTAAACTGCTCGGCCAAGTATTCGATCAAACGCATATCAAAGTCTTCGCCACCCAGGAAAGTATCTCCATTCGTTGAAAGGACTTCAAATTGATGTTCGCCATCTACGTCAGCAATTTCAATAATAGAAATATCAAACGTACCACCACCTAAATCATAAACAGCGATTACGCGATCGCCTGGGGTCTTGTCCATACCATATGCCAATGCTGCAGCAGTGGGCTCATTAATAATTCTTTTGACGTCTAGCCCGGCAATTTTTCCGGCATCCTTTGTTGCTTGCCGTTGAGAATCATTGAAATACGCCGGTACAGTTATCACCGCTTCCGTAACAGATTCTCCCAGATAATCTTCTGCAGTTTTTTTCATTTTTTTAAGAATTTCAGCAGAAATCTGTGGGGCAGCTCGTTTCTCGCCATTTACTTCGACCCAAGCATCACCATTGTCTGCCTTAACAATTTTGTAAGGCACCATCTTAATATCTTTCTGGACTACATCGTCTTCAAAGCGACGGCCAATCAAACGCTTTACTGCGAACAGCGTATTAGCTGGGTTGGTCACCGCCTGACGTTTTGCAGACTGTCCAACCAAAATCTCGCCGCCATCAACAAATGCCACAATAGATGGAGTGGTGCGAAGGCCTTCAGCATTTTCTATTACTTTTGGTTTATTGCCTTCAAGCACAGCAACACAAGAGTTGGTGGTACCTAAGTCAATTCCTATAATCTTACCCATGGTTTTTTCTCCGGGATTAACATAACTTCAAACTCAAAAATCATTTCTAATTAACAATATTGGCCCATTGTCGAAAATTTCAACCTTTGCCTTGTTATTTCTTTACTAAATATTATTTTTTTTCAGCCCCAGCCACTACAACCATAGCAGGGCGAACCAAGCGGTCGTTCAAGGTATATCCTTTTTGAAATACATCCACAACCGTATTGGGGGCTGATCCAGGCATCTCGAGTATACTCATAGCCTGATGGAGCTCAGGATCAAACACTTCACCTTTAGGGTCTATCGGTAACACCTTGTATCGCGCCAAAACGTCCTGAAAGCTTTTTAATGTAAGCACTACGCCTTCAGCCAACGACTTAAGGTCTTCTTTATCTTGATCAATACTTTGAAGTGCCCGCTCGAGGTTGTCGACAACGGGCAGCAACTCGGCTACAAATTTATCTAACGCATATTTGTGAGCATTTTGAACATCGCGTTCTGAGCGACGCAGAATATTTTGCATCTCCGCCTGATTCCGCAAAGATTCATCTTTTGCTTCCATCAGATCTGCTTCAAGCTTGGCAAGCTGTAGCAATAGATCCGATTCTTCATCAACAATAGGATCTATTGATTCTAACTGCTCCGAAGAAACTACTTTAGATTCGTCCGTCGCGCCATCGATAGCGTCATTAACAACTTCGCCAGATTTTTTATTTTTCTTGCCTGTCACAAACAACCTCCTTGATGCTCACTTTCATTAAATTTAAACCAAACTAAAATCATACAAGAGCTTAAAGTCTTATCTAACTATGTATGTTTATATTGGGTCATCAAAAAAAGTTTCAAGGGCAGACGCATCAGAAAAATCTGTATAAGATTAACAACATGGTCTTCATATTAAATTAACACGAGAACGATTTTGCTTTTAACGCTAATTGTCAGAAATTTTACTTTAGTAGAGCATCTTGAAATAGACTTCAGTGAAGGCATGACCGCCCTGACAGGAGAAACTGGGGCAGGAAAATCTCTGATAGTCGATGCGCTATCGATGGCGCTGGGTGATAGAGCGGACACTGAGCAAATCCGGAGCACAGCCGAGAGGGCTGAAGTCTCTGCAGTTTTTGATGTCAGCAAGGCGTCTCATGCCAAAAAATGGCTCAGCAATCATGATTTTGATGCTACAGATGATGAATGCGTACTCCGAAGGGTGTTAACGAAAGAAGGTCGGTCCCGCGGCCATATCAATGGTCAATTAGCTACAATGCAGCAGTTGCGGGAGCTTGGGGAAACCCTTATTGATATTCACAATCAGCATGCACACCAGTCACTACTTAGGCGCGAAACCCATCGCCATATTTTAGACAATTTTGCTACTTGCCTTAACCTAACAAAAACAACCCAAGAACTTTTTCATCAATGGATTTCTGCTCGAAAAAAACTCACAAGACTTGAAAGCATGTCTGCAGAACTGCTCGCATCTCGAGATTTGCTTTCTTTTCAGGCTGAAGAGCTTGATGGGCTTGATATTTCTGAAAATGAACTAGAGTCACTTGAGCAACAACAAGTAGTACTTTCAAATGCAGAATCAATAATCACAGATAGCCGGTCGCTTCTTCAAATATGCTCGGAAGATGATCACTTTAATCTTGAAAAAGCGCTAAATAGCTCTCTGCAAATACTACAGAAAATTCCCTCAAAACCAGTTGCTCTTGAAGAAGCTGAAAGATTGCTTGTTAGCGCTCAAATTGAAATTCAAGAAGCCAGTAGAGAAATTCAGCAACACCTAAATAACTTTAATGCTGAACCAGAGGCGCTAAAAAAAATAGAGGGCAGGCTTAGTGAGATATATCAATTAGCAAGAAAATATAAAGTCTCGCCAGAAAAACTCCACCTCAAAAATAAAGAATTAAAAGATGCGCTAAAAGGTCTTTCAATAAGCCATGATGAAGAAATACTTCTTAAAAAACAAACCATCGAATTGCATCAAGATTATCTGACGACAGCCCAACAGTTAACCAAGAAAAGAAGCTTTGCAGCCAAGAGACTTGCCGCAGAAATACAAGAACAACTTGAGTTGCTTTCTATGTCTGGCGCGCAATTTATAACCAATCTCACGCCACTAGAAAATGATAAATTTGGGGCGCACGGTCAAGAGAATATTGAATTTCTTATTAGCGCAAATCCAGGAGAGCCAGCGAAAGCTCTTGCTCGTGTTGCATCCGGCGGCGAGCTATCTCGAATCAGTCTTGCTATTCAAGTAATAGCGGCCAAAAATTCATCTATTCCAACACTCGTATTTGATGAGGTCGATGTAGGAATTGGTGGCGCTACCGCTGATGTAGTGGGAAGAATGCTTCGTCTGCTCGGACATCGAGGCCAAGTCCTTTGTATCACGCATCAACCTCAAGTGGCAGCTCAAGCTCACAATCATATGCTTGTAAGTAAAAATACGGAAAAAAATATTACATACAGTAAGATAATCACCTTATCTAGCACTGAAGTAATACATGAAATTGCAAGAATGCTTGGGGGCGTCAATATGACGAATACAACCTTAAGTCATGCGAAAGAAATGATCGAATCAAGTAAAGAGATCTGATGTGGCGATATAAGCTATTTTTTTCTTACATAGAGAACCAGGCTATGGCAAACCAGCTCAAATCCATTATCAGCAGCAATTTTTTTTTGTAGCTCTTCAATTTCAGCGCTATGAAACTCAACCACTTTTCCGCTATCAACATCAACCATATGGTCATGATGGCCGCCGCGTTCGATTTCATAAACCGCAGGGCCATTATCAAAGTTATGTCGCATTACAAGCCCTGAAGTCTCAAATTGAGTCAAAACACGATACACCGTGGCAATTCCAACATCTTCCCCTGCTTCGATAAGCCGACGATAGATATCGTCGGCACTTAAATGAAATTCAATGGAGCTCTCTAAAATGTTTAATATTTTAAGCCTAGGGGCGGTGACTTTTAATCCTGCATCACGTAATTCACGATTTTCGTCATTCATTCCTTTCTAAACCCTTCTATAGACAGATTGTATTCTGTATTATCAACCCTTGATGTGATAACGGAAACCCCATAATGCATTTATCTGCAAAAATACTATGCTATTTAGCCCTGGTTCTTGCTATACCTGGATGTTCAAATTTTACTATGCCAGAAATGCCAACATTCGATCGCAGCCTTATTAAGCTACCAGAAGTATACAAATTTGATATACAGCAAGGTAACATCATCGATCAAACTATGATTGATCAGCTCAAACCGGGAATGACGAAATCTCAAGTAAGATTTGTTATGGGAACACCACTCGTCGCAGACACCTTCAATCAAGATCGCTGGGATTACTTTTATAGTTTAAATCCAGCAAAGGGCCCAGAGGTTAGGGAAAGAATGGCCATTTTTTTCAAAGGAGATAAACTGATAGGTCTTCGAGGTGATTTTATGCCCAACCCAGAACAGACCGAAGAAACGGTCACTCCAGACAGCTAACTATAGACTCATGCTGCATGTAAGCCCGGCTAATTATGCTTAATGGCCAGTAAGTTCAATTAAATCTACCTGAAGACAACAAACCCAAGCATCATTTCTGATCCAGCAGCCTCTTAGTCTGGACTTTCAAGATTTTTTATTTTTGATGCGCCAGCCGCTTTTTCTGCGCGACGTCGTCTGATTTCTTTTGGATCAATAATGAGCGGCCTATATATTTCCACCCTATCCATCCGCTCAAGCACTTGATCCTTTGGTGGTTTTAAACCTTTGGTGCCAAGCGTTTTCCCAAAAATG
>CAWUVO010000023.1:0-7692 GCA_963925965.1 uncultured Porticoccus sp.
CTAACGACCCGCTTGAAGAGGTGCATATCTTACCCATGAGGCATGAAAAATCAAGTTTTAATTCAACAGTAATTGCTTAACCTAAAGCCAACGTCTTGATATAGCCAGGAGAGACTAGGGCTGGAAATTTTCATCAAGATATCTCCTCGCCAACAAGGCAGCATTGCTATCACTTGATGCAATACTCTCAAGCAGTTTTTTTGCTTTGACTATATCCCCCAGCATGAAATACACCTGCCCTAATTTAAACTTAGCATCTGAGTATTTTTCATGCGCAGGGTGATTTTCATGGATTACAGAAAACGACTGACGGGCCAAATCTAGCTCGCTTTGAAGTAAATATATCTCGCCAAGCCAATAATATGCATTAGCAACATACTCACCTTTAGGGTATGCAGCAATATATACTTTAAATTTAGATATGGCTTGATTTATATCGCCTGATTTCAGGTAGGCATGAGCTTCATTGTAATGATCGCTCTCTTTCTCTTCATTCAACGGTAGTATTACTGGTTGAGCTTTATTTTGAACCTGCCCAGATAATATGTCCAGAGTTTTCCCAGCAGCTATACTTCGAGCTGGTTCAGACTCATTGATCTGCTCGGACAGCCGACGATCCAAGTTAAGATAATTTTCTGTTTGTCTTTTTGAAAGCAGTTCTACCTCATTCCTTAACTCTTCCACCATACCTCGGAGCACTTTAACTTCTTCCTTTAAAAGCTGCCTTTGATAGTGAGGGTCATGCTGAAGAGGTTGCGGGTCCGCACTTAAATCAATAGAGTTATTAATAGTTTTCAGTTTCCTGCCAATCTCTGAAACTGGGGCAGCGGCAATAGCAGACATTGAAAAAATAGCCAAAAAAACTACAACATAATTATATGGCGGCATGCAACAAGGCGCTCCTAACAATGACTGATTAAGGTTTTTTGGGTGCCAGCAGGCTATCACCTAAATATACGTCGAATTTAACTTTTAGCACCAGACGCTGTATATTTCAACTTTACGCTTATTAGGCTATTATTTTAACTCTACTCGACGATTTAGCGCCCAAGAGCCTTCCTCACTTCCTGAGACAGCAGCTTGCTCTTCTCCATAGCTAACTACTTCGATCAATGACCTATTAACTCCCTCTTGAATTAAGAAATCACGGACAGCGTTCCCTCTGCTTTCTCCTAGCGCCATATTATATTCACGGCTACCGCGTTCGTCAGCATGGCCCAGCAAGCGGATATTAACTCGGTTGGATTGAAGATTTTGAGCATGAAGGCGCAATGCAGATCGCGCTTCAGCATTCAGTACAACCTTATCAAACTCAAAGTAAAATACACGGGCAACCCTACTGTCCGTTCCTATTGAAGAGCCTGTTATGGAACTATCATCAATCGATCCTGTCGTTATATTATCACTTGGCATTGTTGCTACAGAAGAGCAGCCCGCCAATAAAACAGAGGAGATTAAGGCTATTGCGCTATATTTGTAAGTTGTAATTTTCATTATATTTTCCTATTAGTAGATGATTATATCTCTCTGATTGTGTCTGGTTATCTTTGTTCTAATTTTTTATTTTGGGGACCAGGCAGGCTCACGAACATCCCCCTGGCGACTTGGTAGAAAAAACTTAACTCCTGCATCTAGCGAAACTGCCGCTAAGACCCCTTTATTATTTTTCTTTGTCGCATAAAGTAGCATAGCACTATTTGGTGCTACTGTCGGCGACTCGTCTAGGCTCGTGTTAGTTAAAATCCTTAAATCTCCAGTCACCAAGTCTTGCGTTGCAATATGAAACTGCTGCTCACTCCTGTGAATCATAACCAAAGTTCTTCCATCTGCAGCAAGTCTTGGTCTTGCATTGTATGCGCCATGAAATGTTAAACGATTTACTTTGCCTGTTTTGAGTTCTAATTTGTATATTTGTGGCGATCCACCCCTGTCTGATGTAAAAATTAGAGACTTGCTGTCTGGTGACCAACATGGCTCGGTGTCTATTGCAAAATGATTTGTGTGTCGAGAAAATTTATGACTCTTCAGATCAAAGGTATAAATTTCAGGATTCCCATCTTTCGAAAGAACTAGTGCTAATTTTCTCCCATCTGGAGACCAAGATGGAGCGCCATTTAAGCCCTTAAAGTTAGTTAATTGCTCTCTATTAGCATTAGATAATTTTTGACGAAAAATGGCAGGTCGACCTGTCTCGAATGAGACGTAAGCTAATTCTTTTGCATCAGGAGACCACGAGGGTGACATTATAGGATGACTGGATTCCAGCAACAGTTTCTCTCTAGCGCCGTCTACATCTGCAACCATTAATTTAAATCTAGTTTTTCCATTTAACGTCACAGCAGTCACATAGGCTACGCGAGTTGAGAACGCTCCGGGGATACCTGTTACAGCCAGATATACTTCATCGCTAATATAATGAGCCAGATCACGCAATTGCCCTATAGAGCCCTTCGCAACCTTTGTAAAAGTCACTCTAGAGCTATGTATTTCTATAAGACTAAAGGTAATTTGGTAAACCCCATCATGCAGCAAGGCGTTCCCAACAAGAAGATATTCTACACCTAGGATTAACCAGTCACGCACATACACTTCTTTGGTTGACCTGGGAAAAGACAACATATCCTTCCTAGGAATAGGACCAAAAAGGCCACTTCTCCTAAGATCCTCCTCCACAATACTACCTATGTCTTCTGGTAAAATTGCGCCATCTTGGGTGATAGGAGAGATTCCAATTTTAGTAGGGCTGTCTACTCCTTTTGTAATCTCAATCGTTAAGCTTGCAGTTGCTGCAACTGAATAAACTAAAGCCAACAAAAAAAATACTAAAATAGTACTAATTTTTTTCACTTTTTATAACCTCAAATCATCTGGCCTGAAGACTAAATGCAACTGTCTAAAATTTTTCTCAAATATCTGAGTGTCTAGCTGCTGTAATTTCTCAAACCTACCTACCTTATGAACCGCTTGTTGTGCAGAACGATCGAAAGCCTCGCTGTCGCTAGATTTAACCACTGTCACACTAATTATCTGACCAGTTGGCACTAACTGAATAATTAGAGAAACCTCCATCCCTCTTCTAGCGCTTGGGGGTCTATTCCAGTTAGCTTCAATTCTTTCCATGATGTAAGCGGAATAACTGGCAGTTAATTTTTTATTATTTTGGTCTAACGCTAACTGTTTTTCTATCTCTAGAACATCAGCTGCATGCCTTTTAACTTCCTCACGGTCTTCTTGCAGTTTTGATTTTGGTTTTGGTTTTGGTTTTGGTTTTGGTTTTGGTTTTGGTTTTGATTTTGATTTTGGTTTTGGTTTTGGTTTAGATGCTTTTTTAGGCTTTGGTTTTACCACATCATCTAAATTCACAAGTTTAGCTTGTATATATTTCGGAGATATGACTTTGCTAGGCTTGGTTGCCTGCCCCCATTCGCTGACCAAAAAATATATCACCAAGCCATGCAGAGCAAAGCTAAAGAGAACGGCTAAAAAAAACGAAACAGGCCTTCCAGATAACATGGTAGTTAATTTTTTCTAGGTGGTTCGGTTACAAGGCCGACAGACGGCGCCCCAGCATTTTGCAAATCACTCATCAATCTCACGACGGAACCATAACGAACATTTGCATCTCCCCAAACTAGAACAGATGTTTTAGGTTCTTGGCGCAATACTTTTTCTACCTTTTTTATAATCGATATTAATGATTCCTGTATATTTTTCCCATTACCCAAATCAAGATAAAAGGTACCGTCAGCCTTAATTGAAACAATTAAAGGGTCTCTATCATTTTTATCTAAAGGCGCAGATGGGGCATTCGGCAACTCAACTTTAACACCCTGCATGAGCAATGGGGCGGTCACCATAAAAACTATCAACAACACTAGCATTACATCGATATAAGGGACAACATTGATTTCAGCAACCAATCGACGCCTATGCCTTGCAACTTTAATGGTCACTTGCTATAAATCCTGCGGTGCAAGATAGTGGACAATTCTTCTGCAAATGTCTCATAGCTATTAAAAATAGTGTCAGCAGCTGAAGAGTATCTGTTGTAAGCGAGTACTGCCGGAATTGCTGCAAAAAGACCCATAGCGGTTGCAATCAATGCTTCCGATATTCCAGGAGCAACTACTGCTAATGTGGCCTGATGCACATTAGCAAGCCCGCGGAATGAATTCATAATGCCCCAAACAGTCCCAAATAAACCAATATATGGGCTCACAGAGGCGACGCTGGCAAGGAATGGTAAATGCTGGTTGAGCTTTTCCTCCTCACGCGACAAAGCTACCCGCATCGACCTTTCAGTTCCCTCCATGACTGCATCTGGCTCAACACCGGCTTGTTGCGATAGCTTACTAAATTCGCGAAATCCGGCTCGAAACACACTGGCAAGGCCTTCTGCGCTATCCCTGCCTCTAATATCATCGTATAGCTGATTAAGCTCTACTCCTGACCAAAAATCATCTTCAAATTGACGCAAATTATATGCCGCATTTTTTAAATATAATCCTCTCTGGGTAATCATCACCCAGGATACGACTGATGCAAAAAAAAGTAACAGCATAACAAACTGCACTAACAAGGAAGCATTAGCAATCAAGCTCCATAAAGATAATTGTTCAGTCATTCGCCGCGCCCTCCTTTCTCATTTTTTATTTCAGCTTTTAACTTTTTCAGCATATCCCCCGGTATTGTCTGGGGTCTTTTTTTCTCGCGATCGATGCACGCCACTTTGACCTCCGCCTTCACTAGAAAATCATTTCCTCTGAGCACACTCTGAGTGACAATAAATGAGGCCCGCGATACATCTTTTAGTTGTGCTGTTGCAATAATTTGATCATCCAAAATTGCTGATTGAATATATTTAATATTTACAGAGTGAACAACAAATTGCAGACTGCCAAACAGTGCTGGCTTATCGAAACCTAAAGTGCGTATCAATTCTGTTCTAGCTCGTTCAATATATTTAAGATAGTTGGCGTAATATACTATGCCTCCGGCATCAGTATCTTCAACATACACGCGGATAGGTAGACAATATTTTTGCGTCATTTTTATCCATGAACTCCAAATTGTTAGCTATTTTTTGGCTCTTTTAGGCCAAAATGCTCATAGGCTCGACGCGTTACTATGCGCCCTCTCTGTGTACGCAGCAGATAACCCTGCTGTATTAAATAAGGCTCTATAACATCCTCCAAGGTATCTCTTTCTTCGCTAATCGCAGCTGCTACGCTATCTATTCCCACAGGTCCGCCATCAAATTTTTCAATTATCGCAAGCATTACTCGACGATCCATGTGATCAAAGCCAGCGGCATCTACATTCAGCATATTTAACGCCATATCAGCTACATCTGATGTAACAACTCCATCAGCCTTTATATCGGCATAATCTCTAACTCGACGCAAAAGACGATTTGCTATACGCGGCGTTCCCCTTGAACGACAAGCAATCTCCTGAGCACCCCTATCGTCTGTCGTCACACCAAGAATTTTAGATGAACGAGAGACTATTGAGCTCAGCTCCTCATCAGAGTAAAACTCCAGTCGTTGAACAATGCCAAAACGATCTCTCAGAGGAGAGGTTAACAAGCCAGCCCTAGTAGTAGCGCCAACAAGCGTAAAAGGTGGTATATCAAGCTTAATTGATCGAGCCGCTGGCCCTTCACCAATCATAATATCTAGCTGATAATCTTCCATAGCAGGATAGATGACTTCTTCGACTACAGGACTCAGGCGATGAATCTCATCAATAAAAAGCACGTCTCCTGGCTCAAGATTTGTCATCAATGCGGCAAGATCTCCAGCCTTCTCAAGAACTGGGCCGGAAGTGGTCTTTAAGCCAACACCCATTTCATGAGCAATAATATAGGCTAGAGTTGTTTTTCCAAGGCCAGGGGGGCCAAAAATTAGAGTATGATCTAAAGGCTCACTTCTTTTACGTGCCGCACTAATAAAAATTTCCATCTGCTCTCGCACTACCCGTTGTCCCACATAATCATTAAGATTTAAGGGACGAATAGCGCGATCAAAACGCTCTTCCTGAGAATCAGCCCCAGGAGATATTAGTCGGTCAGTTTCTATCATATTTTTAATTATATCTTTATGTTAAGGAAGAGGCCCTATGAAAACTGTTCAAAAAAATACTCTCTGTTAGCGCTTTTTCTATACGACGAAGTCAGGATTTCACCATACTCTTGAGGGCTAATCGAATTAATTTTTCACTGACTTGATCGCTATCACCATCTTTTTCTCCATCAAAACTTCGTGCAGCGACACCAATCATTCGAGATGCTTCTTGAGGCTTATACCCTAATGCAATTAACACACTTTCAGCTTCTTCCTGAGCATCCAATCTACCACGGAGCGATCCTCCGCCAGAAGTATTTTCCGAGGTGCTGATATCCTCAGAAAAAGCAGGCAAACGATCACGGATCTCGATTATTAAACGTTCTGCGGTCTTTTTCCCAACACCCGGAAGCTTCACCAATCTTTCTGTATCGTTCGCCCGCACTGATTCAGAAAAATCTTTAGTCGTCATACCAGACAGTATGGTTAAAGCCATCTTTGGTCCAACACCATTAACCTTTATGAGCATACGAAATAACTCGCGCTCACTAAATTCACTAAATCCATATAGCTGCTGGACATCCTCTCTAACGACCATATGAGCATACAGGATAGTCTTTTCACCGCAATTTGGCAGAGCAAAAAAAGTAGTCAGAGAAACTAACAGCTCATAACCAATTCCCTGCACATCAATCAGCAATTCTGGTGCTTTCTTTTCTAACAGGATCCCTGCAATTCTACCAATCAAATAAATATCCTCATAATCTCAACCAAGCGGGGTAGCGATTTGCTTAAGTCTTCCCTTAGAATAACGATATGATCCACCTAAAACCAAACCCATCGAATTAGTTTGGGCATGGCAAAGCGCCACTGCAAGAGCATCAGCTGCATCTTCAGCAGGCGCAGATGGCAATCCTAATATATGCTTAACCATATGCTGCACTTGTTCTTTGCTCGCGGCCCCATTTCCAACAACTGACTGCTTTACGGTGCGAGCAGCATATTCCCCTATAGGCAATCCTGCTGTAACACCAGCCACGATAGCCGCACCTCTAGCTTGACCTAGTTTTAGGGCAGCACTAGGGTTGCGAGCAAGAAAAACTTCCTCTATAGCCATTTCTTCTGGTTGATGCTGTTGAATTAACTGGGAGATACTATCAAAAATTACCTTCAAGCGAGCAGGCAATGCTCCAGATGATAGACGAACGATTCCGCTAGTAACATATTCAATCTTAGAGCCAGCCTGGACACCTGTCTTAATGATGCCAAAGCCAGTTTTACGAGAACCAGGGTCCACACCTAAAATCAAAGACATACAACCCCTACCATTCGAATACTGTATATTGTAACAGTATCTTAAAAAATAAAAAAAACAACCCTAATTTTTTTCAAGACAGTCTTGATATTTATAAAATCACAGATTTTTTAGTAAAAAAAAGCCGCCTAGCAGGCGGCTTAAGAGAAAAATATTTAATGATACTTCTTTAAAAATACTCTGTATGTTTATATATTATTCTTTTTTGTAGCTGGTTTTTTTGCAACCACTTCTTCAGCAACCACTTCTTCAGCAACCACTTCTTCAGCAACCACTTCTTCAGCAACCACTTCTTCAGCAACCACTTCTTCA
>CAWUVO010000024.1:0-3053 GCA_963925965.1 uncultured Porticoccus sp.
GAGAGTTACTCTCATGTTGAGGTCGACAGATATGCAAGCAATCCTACCCCTAAAGATCTTAGCGGAGATAAGCAGGCTCATGCGCCTTCATATCAGTTCACACTAGGCACTGAGTTAGACCTTACAGCTAATTTTGTTGCAGGGCTAGAGGTAGAGGGAAAAGGGGCGTTTAACCTCTCTCCTCGCCACAATGCAAAATCTAATCGCTATGAATTGTTAAATTCTCATTTAAGCTATAGGTATGGAGCTTGGGATTTCTCTCTTTGGGGGAAAAATTTGACAGATCGTGATGTGATTGTGCGAGGATTTGGAAGTTTTGGTAATGATCCTCGAAAAAATTATGCACTAGAACCCTATTATCAGTTTGGTGAGCCAAGAGTGATAGGCGCAACAGTTAAGTTTAACTTTTAAGATATTCCAGGCTTGACGTTATAGGCTGGGGAGCAGTATTTATTTTATTATTTTTTAGAGGGCGCTATGAAGTTAACTATTGATATCAGCATGTATCCCAATCAAGAGAACTTTATTATCCCTATTGATGGGTTTATAAAGAAAATCAATAAATATAGTGACTTAAAAATAAAGACCTTTCCTGCTAGCACTGTAGTGCAAGGAGAGTACGGCTATGCAATGAAGACAGTTCAAGAAACTATCTTGAGCTACTATAAAGAATTTGGCATGGCAGTCTATGTAGTGCAGTATATTCCGGTCTATGAGGCTCTTTAATCATGGAATCATGGCTAAATTTAAGCTGGATAACTCTTGAAACATTAGCGGTAGTCCTAGCTTTTGGCTACCTAGCATTTGCTATACAAGAAAACAACTTATG
Organism: uncultured Porticoccus sp.; assembly: GCA_963925965.1. Lineage (GTDB taxonomy): Bacteria > Pseudomonadota > Gammaproteobacteria > Pseudomonadales > Porticoccaceae > Porticoccus. The sequence goes on from CAWUVO010000024.1 coordinate 830, forward strand.
CTGGTACTTTGTTTTTTTTAGCGCAGCAATTTATGTGTGGATTTTCTTTGATGCTAGGTTATACATGGTGTCCTTGCTGAATGCCTATTATGTACTGATGTCGCTTTATGGTTGGCAGCAATGGCGAAGAGGGGGAACTCAACAAACAGGCTTGCTTATTTCACGCTTAACACCTTTGTGTCATATCCTAGTAGTTGGCTTGGTTAGTTTATTTTCCTTGATGATAGGGTATTTTCTGGATGCATATACTGATGCGGAGTTGCCGTATTTGGATTCTTTTACGATGCTAGGATCAATAGTGACAACAGCAATGGTGGCAAGAAAAATTCTTGAAAATTGGCTGTACTGGATTTTTATTGATGGGGTGTCAATCTATTTGTATTTCAGTCAGAATCTTTACCAAACTGCCGTCCTTTTTGTGCTTTATGTCATATTGGCTATTTTGGGTTACTGCACTTGGCGTAAGCGCTATCTTGAGCAGGGTAATCCTTGAGTAAGACAGAATTTCTACTAAAGAAAACACTCTCTAGCTGGAAAGACTGGAAGGCCTTTTGGCCGGCTGAACCTAGAGTTGTCAGGGAAATTCTAGGAGGACGCACCAATCGATCTTTTCTGGTTAAATCGGGCACTTATCAGGCAGTTGTTAGAATAAATAACGAAAATAGCATAAGTCTAGGTATCAATCGTCATCGAGAAATAGAAATACTTTCCCTGCTTCAGGGGTTCCATTTTTCTCCCAAGATATTATTTGCGGATTACCATACTTTAGTTAGCATTTACATTGAAGGCTACCAATGGCTTGAGTCTGATTTTAGCACGCCATTAAATATAAAAAAAATTACTCAGATCATAGATACAATCCACAGTGTTGCGCTTCCATACCATGCTCTAAGGCAAAATTATTTAAGCTACTGTCAGCATTACATACGACAATTGCCGGTTTCTATATACACTTTAGAGAAGTTATTTTTTGATGAGCTGCTTCATGTGGCTGCAGCTATAGATAGTCAGATCTGGACACCAGTAATTAATCATCATGATATTGTTCCAGGAAATTTGATAGAAACTGCTACTGGATTATTTCTGATTGATTGGGAGTACGCTGCTTTTGGTCACCCAGAAATAGATTTAGTTAGACTGCACGGGTCAAGTGATAGAAGCTCAATCACTGAGAATATTTTTTTTTTACAACAAGGCATTGATAGACTCTGGTCTCTTGTGCAAAGTTAACTTGCTGTCATTTTTTCCGTTGACTCAGATTTAATGAACCTACTAAAAACAATGCCTAGCTCAAATAACAGCCACATGGGTATAGCTAGAAGAGTTTGTGAAATTATGTCTGGTGGAGTCAGCAGCATACCTAGCACAAAGCATACAACAAACACATAAGGCCGTCTTTTTGCTAATTGGGTTGGATTTGCGAGGCCCATCCATGACAGGATTACTATCGCAATAGGAATTTCAAAGCTTAAACCGAATGCAAAAAATAACTTAAGGACAAAATCGAGATAACTTCGAATATCTGTCATTAACAATACACCCTCTGGACTTACACTAGTGAAAAATGTAAAGATTAAAGGGAAAACAATATGGTAAGCAAAAGCTATTCCTCCATAAAAGAGAGCAACGCTAGAAAGGAATAATGGAACCACTATTTTTTTTTCGCGCTGATATAAGCCCGGGGCAACAAAAGCCCATATCTGATAAAGAATAAATGGCATTGCAGCAAATACGGATAACACCAAGGCTAACTTAAAAGGGGTTAGAAATGGTGATGTCACATCAGTGGCAATCATCGAGGATGTTGCCGGCAGATGAGCTTTTAGAGGCTCTGATATATAAATATAGAGCTCATTGCTATAAGCAAGCAAGCCTAGAAAGATAATAAAAATCACCATGATACATTGTAGTAGTCGATTTCTCATCTCTAGGAGATGAACCACTATCGGTTGCCTTGATGGTTGTGTGTTGGTCATCTTGAGTTATCTTCAGGAGTAATGGCGGCGGTTTCTTTTATTGCGGTGGCAGTGGTTTTGAGGTCGCGCATAATTTGCTCATTATGCAGTTGTCGTTTGACGTCATCCATACCCACCTCATCTTCTAGTTGCTGACGTGCAGATGAAAAAATCTGCTTGAGCCTGCCCAGCCAAAGACTGATAGAGCGAACTGCCTGAGGCAGTCGTTTCGGTCCCATTACGATTAAAGATATTACAGCAATTAGAAG
>CAWUVO010000025.1:0-10834 GCA_963925965.1 uncultured Porticoccus sp.
CCTTTGGCGGAAAAAGCTGGCCTTGGATGGACGGGGAAAAGTACATTAATAATTAACAGTGAGGAAGGATCTTGGTTTTTTCTTGGTGAGATATACACAAGCCTACCCTTACCGCCAGATCAATCAACAGAGGCAGATCAATGTGGTGAGTGCAAGGCATGCATCAAAGTATGCCCTACAGACGCGTTTCCCGAGCCGTATGTGCTTAATGCAAAACGATGTATCTCGTATTTAACTATTGAGCACAAGGGAAGTATCCCCGAAGAATTCCGTCAGCCTATGGGTAATCGGGTATTCGGATGTGATGACTGTCAAGCAGTTTGTCCTTGGAATAAAGGGGCCAAACATACAAATGAAAGGGACTTCTCTCCACGTCACAATTTAGATAATCGCGAACTTGCCGAATTGTTTCTTTGGACAGAAAATGAATTTTTGCAGTATACCGAAGGTTCGCCGATCAGGCGCATTGGTTACGAACGATGGTTGAGAAATTTAGCAATTGGATTGGGCAATGCGCCAACCTCAGAAAAAACCATTAAATCCTTGGAGGCAAGACAAGACTTTCCTTCAAGCTTAGTTCAAGAGCATGTTTTATGGGCCTTAGGTCAACACAAAGAGGAAGGGGAGAAAAGGAAAAAACGTCAGCGAAAAATATCTAGCTCGCCTATTAAACCTTAAGCATGCTTTGATGCTTTGGGCACTTAGATTCAATAATCTCTCGTATTTTTTACCTTAAGCTTTTTCTGGTACATTAAAAAATAGGTTACGATAGCGCCTTAGCTCCGCAATAGAGTCTTTTATGTCGTCCATAGCTAAATGAGAGCCTTGCTTCTTGAATCCTTCCAGTATCTCTGGTCGCCAACGTTTAGCAATCTCGTTGATACTACTTACATCCAGATTACGGTAATGAAAAAAAGCTTCTAACGCCGGCATTTGTCGTGACAAAAAACGACGGTCCTGACAAATTGAATTACCACACATCGGGGAAACCCCAGCATCTACGAATTGCTCCAAAAATATAACTGTATCACGCTCCGCCTCTTCAAGAGATACCTTGCTGCTACGCACTCGTTCCGTTAATCCCGACCGATGATGCTGCCGAGTGTTCCACTCATCCATACCTTCAAGTACTTCATTTGCCTGATTTATGGCAAAAATGGGGCCTTCGCCGAGAACATTAAGGTCTTTATCAGTAACAATAGTAGCAATTTCAATAATGACATCATTGATGGTATCTAGCCCTGTCATTTCAAGGTCTATCCATATGAGGTTCATTAAATCTTTTTTTGTTTCATTGATGCTATTCATTATTACTTACGCCATTCATTAGATTTTTGCGACATTTTTAAAATAACGCATCCTTCAAAAATCTTGATCTGCAATATTCCGTTTCTATCACTCTATGCCTATATGCTATATCCTTAGCGCCTAGCAAGCTAGCAATGATCATATTATTACTAGTCATTAAATAAATTATGGGCCGAAAGGAAGACTATTGACAAAACGCCAACTAACCAAGCAGCAACGCCGGCGAATTGAGCAGAACCAAGCGAATGCAGGTACTGAAACCAATACCCAGCAGAAGGCTGCTGGAGGGAAGGCTTGCGATGTTGACTCAGAACGATATGGTGTCGTCATTGCCAGCTATGGAGCTCAGGTTGATGTTGAAGCTGTAGATATTTCAAAAAAAATTGTTCGACGATGCCACCTAAGGGCCAATTTACCCACAATTGTTTCTGGCGACAAAGTCACTTGGAAAGATAGCGGCACCCATGGTGTTGTTATTGCCCAGCACCCTAGAAATTCTGAACTTTGCCGGCCTGATAGTCGAGGAAATCTTCGCCCTGTAGCAGCCAATATTGACAGAATAGCTATTGTTATAGCGCCTTATCCAGAGCCGCACGCAAATCTTATTGATAGGTACTTAGTCGCAGCTGAGTGTCAAGCTATACAACCCCTAATCATCTTAAATAAAGCCGATCAAATAGATCAAGAAAATTCAGAATCACTGATTTCTCTGGCTAAAAATTATGAGAAGTTAGGATATGACTATTTCTTAGTTTCTGCTAAAAATGGTGCTGGTATAAAAGAACTTGAAGTCTACCTGAAGGATTTCATTAGCGTGTTTGTAGGTCAATCTGGCGTAGGGAAATCCTCTTTGCTTAACAGGCTGTCTCCTGAGATCAATGTCGCTGTAGGCGACTTATCCAAATCAAAAGAAAAAGGCACACATACAACAACTACTTCCAGACTTTTTCACCTTCCTGGCGGAGGTGATGTTATTGATTCTCCGGGAATACGTGAATTTGGATTATGGCATCTAAAACCCGATGCAATTGCAGAAGGATTTATAGAATTTTTAGTCTATCTTGGAAAATGCAGATTTCGTAACTGTCGTCATCAACATGAACCAGATTGCGCACTAATCAAAGCAATTAGTGCTGGAAAAATACAGCGAGCAAGATTTGAGAGCTATTTGCATATGGTTAACAGTCTTAAAGACAGGTAACTAGGTCCTAAAATTTTTCAATTATAAAAATTCCGGAGATGGAATAGATCTTGTGGAGTGATACAATTGCGCTATATAAAATCCACGCCACGCAACAGAGGGCTAGCATGTCAAAGACCTATAACTTAATAGAGCCAGAATCTTTAAGTGAGCGACTCAATGAGTCCAACCTCTTGATTGTAGATCTATGTAATGATGCTCTTTATAGTCGTAAACATATACCTGGGGCCGTCCATGTTTCACCAAAAACACTTATGGCTGGATCTTTTCCTATACCCAACATGCTCCCATCAATAGAGCAAATTTCAGCTATAATTAACCGCATTGGCCTCACCGAAGAAAAGCATGTAATCGCCTATGATGATGAAGGTGGAGGTTGGGCTGGGAGATTTCTTTGGACTCTTGATGTAATAGGACATAAAAATTGGTCATATCTAAATGGCGGCCTTATTGCATGGCATAACGAAGGCCACCCAACGACAGTTGACGTTCCTGTCATCAAAAAAACTCATCGCGATTTTGTGATTGATCGCTCACCTATCGTAGATGCTGAAGAAATTATGCAATCACTAGAGGGCGATAAATTACAGATTTGGGATGCTAGGAGTGAAGGGGAATATACTGGAACCACTCTATACACCGATAAGAGCGGTCATATCCCAGGGGCAATCCATTGTGAATGGATCAGCATGATGGATTTCAAACGGAATCAACGTATTCGTAGTGATGCGTTAACAAGGCTTGAAGATTTAGGTATTTCTCAAAAGAAACCAACAATTACTCATTGTCAATCGCATCATCGCTCTGGATTCACATATATGCTTGGAAGAATCTTAGAGTTTGAGAGCATCCGTGCTTACGATGGATCTTGGGCTGAATGGGGAAATCACCCCCGCACTCCTGTAGAAATATAGATATATGAATAATTTACGCTCAGAATGGTTTGCTGCACTTCAGCGTATACTTCCACAGCATACATTATCTCGGATTGGTTCATTTTTGGCTGAAGCCAAAAACCCCTGGTTAAAAAATCTATTAATTAATCTATTCATCAGGACCTATGATATCAACCTAGATGAAGCAAAGTCAGCCTTACCAAATGACTACCAAAATTTTAATGCTTTTTTTACTCGAGCCCTAAAGGAAAATGCTAGACCAGTTAATAGCAATGATGATGCTATTATCTGTCCGGCTGATGGAGTCGTTAGCCAAATAGGGGGTATTCGAGAAGGCAATATTTTCCAAGCCAAAGGAAAACATTTCTCCTCTTCCTTATTGCTTGGCGCTGAGGATGATGACAGCAGACGCTTCCTTAGTGGCGATTTTATTACAATCTACCTCTCACCAAAAGACTACCATCGGGTTCATATGCCAATCGATGGAGAGCTGCTCTACACACGCTATATTCCCGGCAAACTTTTCTCTGTTAATTTCACAACCACCGAACATATAGATGGTTTATTTGCAAAAAATGAGCGGTTAGTCTGTATGTTTAAAACTCCAGCTGGGCTTTGTTCTGTGATCCTGGTTGGAGCAATGATGGTAGCCGGAATAGAATCAGTGTGGCACGGGCACTATCATTCTAACACTTTAGCTATTAATCAATTCGATTCACAGAATGTTACGTTAAAGAAGGGTGAAGAAATGGGGCGCTTTAAATTTGGTTCCACAGTAATCGTAATGTTTGAGCCTAACAAAACAGCATGGTCAGAAAAATATACGCCTGGATCAACTACCCGTCTTGGCGAGATGATGACAACTCATGTACAGCATCAATAAATATTTTTACGTTTTCAGGCTTGATATCAGGGGTTATTCCATGACCAAGGTTGAACACATGCCCATTACCACTACCAAATTGCAGTAAAATAGACTGGACTTCTTCTCTAATGCGCTGCGGAGTTGCACGAAGAATTGCAGGATCCATGTTACCTTGCAAGGCAACACGGTCACCCACTCTTTTCCGCGCAACCCCAATATGAGTAGTCCAATCAAGACCCACAGCATGACACCCAGTATCAGCGATATCCTCCAACCACTGACCTCCCCCCTTTGTAAATAAAATTACGGGCACCTTTCTGCCTTCATTCTCTTGAATTAAACCATGAACAATTTTCTTCATGTACTGTAAAGAAAATTCTCGATAGGCGGCATAAGACAAGGCTCCACCCCAGGTATCAAAAATTTGCACTGCTTGAGCGCCGGCTTTAATTTGAGCGTTTAGATAAGCGATTACTGAAACAGCAAGAACATCAAGCAATTGATGCATTAGCTCTGGCTGATTGTAAGCCATGGCTTTAGATAGCGGAAAATCACGGCTGGCTCGGCCTTCTATCATATATGTAGCCAATGTCCATGGGCTGCCGGAAAATCCTATTAAAGGCACACGGCCATTAAGTTCTCGTCGTATAGTAGCAACCGCTTCAACAACATAAGGTAGATCCTTATAAGGATCGATAGCGGATAATTTATTGATATCACTTTCGGTTCGAACTGGCTTGCGAAAACGGGGGCCTTCGCCAGACTCAAAAAATACCCCCAAACCCATAGCATCGGGTATCGTTAAAATATCAGAAAATAGTATAGCGGCATCTAGATTATAGCGATCCAGAGGCTGCAAGGTTACCTCGCAAGCTCTATCAGGATTTGTGCAAAGCGACATAAAATCACCCGCTTGAGCTCTCACTTCCCTGTATTCTGGGAGATAGCGACCAGCTTGCCGCATCATCCAAACGGGAGTCACGTCTACCTTTTCTCGCATCAATGCTCGCAGGAAACGATCGTTTTTAAGCTCCAACATAAAAAAGGTCCTTAGATTTTCAAGTAATCAAGAATGCCTTCGGCGGCTTGACGACCCTCCCAAATAGCGGTCACAACCAAATCAGAACCGCGCACCATATCGCCACCAGCAAACACTTTGGGATTACTAGTTTGAAATTTAAATTGTTGCTCTTCTGCTGCAATAACACCTTCCCAGTCATTTAGCTCTACGCCAAGATTCCCCATCCATGGGGCTGGATTAGGCTTAAACCCAAATGCAATCAATACCACGTCTGCCGGCAAGATCTCTTCACTACCAGGTACTGGAATAGGTCGACGACGGCCATTTTCATCAGGATCGCCCAATTCAGTAGTTATAACCTTAACGCCCTCAACTTTGTTGCTACCAATAATCTCAACAGGTTGCCTATTAAATAAAAACTTAACCCCCTCCTCTTGAGCATTTTTTACCTCTCTTCGTGAGCCAGGCATATTTTCTTGGTCACGACGATATGCACAAGAAACATTAGTCGCACCCTGTCTGATAGATGTACGATTGCAGTCCATAGCGGTATCTCCGCCTCCGAGAACCACTACTCGTTGATCCTTTACAGTGATAAAATCACTAGAATTTTTTTCCCAGCCCATATTTCTATTTACGCTAGATACAAGAAATGGCAATGCATCATAAACGCCCGGCAAATCTTCACCAGGGAAATCACCTTTCATATATTTATAGGTACCCATACCTAGAAAAATAGCATCAAACTCACTTACTAAGTCATCGATTTCAACATCCACGCCAATCTGTGTGTTTAACTTGAACTCTATTCCCATGTCTTCAAAAATTTCTCGGCGCTGTTGCATGATAGATTTTTCTAATTTAAATTCTGGAATACCGAAAGTCAGTAGGCCGCCAATTTCAGGATAACGATCAAAAACCACTGGTTTGACTCCACTACGCACAAGAACATCAGCGCATCCGAGTCCTGCTGGTCCGGCACCAATAATGGCAACCCTTTTGTCAGTCCAGGAAACTTTTGACATATCTGGACGCCAGCCCATGGCAAACGCGGTATCAGTAATATATTTTTCAGCATTACCGATGGTTACTGCACCAAACTCATCATTAAGCGTGCAAGCCCCCTCGCATAGGCGATCTTGCGGGCAAACACGCCCACATACCTCCGGTAATGTATTGGTAGCATGGCACAACTCTACAGCCTCAACGATATTTCCATCAGATAGGAGTTTTAGCCAATTTGGTATGTAATTATGTACAGGGCACTTCCATTCGCAGTAAGGATTACCGCAATCTAAGCAGCGATGCGCTTGATTACATGCGTCCTTTGTTTCAGTAGGTTGATATATTTCAACAAATTCCTTGGTACGGCTATGCATATCCTTAGTTTCAGGATCATGCCTTCCTACCCGAAGAAACTGGAAGTCGTTGTTTAATCTATCGCTCATAATTATAAACTCTTTAATATCAACAGCAGTTTTGGGCTTCTGTGTTTTTTCATATCATTGGGATTCAGCACGCGTATGCGCCAATAGCTTCTCTAGGCTAGCCGCCTTTGGCTTCACTAGCCAAAATTTTCTAATGAAGTCCTCAAAATTATCTAGGATCTCTTGACCCCAAGCGCTAGCTGTCTCTGCAACAAATTCAGCAATCATAGCCTCCAAATGAACGCGATGCCCTTCTGTTGATTCAGTTGTAATGCGCTGAATTTCAACCAACTCCATATTATAGCTGTCTACAAAACTTTTATTTTCATCCAAAACATAAGCAAAGCCGCCCGTCATGCCGGCCCCAAAATTAGAACCTACGGAGCCTAGCACAACAATTACCCCGCCTGTCATGTATTCACAGCAGTGATGTCCAGCGCCCTCAATTATAGCCTTAGCACCTGAATTGCGGACCGCAAAGCGCTCTCCTGCACGGCCAGCGGCAAAAAACTTGCCTGATGTTGCGCCATATAAACAGGTGTTACCAACAATAGGGGTGGCATTAGAAGAAAAATTGCTATCTTTTGGCGGTGCTATGACAATCTTACCACCAGCCATTCCTTTGCCAACATAGTCATTGGCATCACCACAAAGATATATATTTAAACCGCCCGCATTCCAAACACCAAGCGATTGTCCAGCCACACCATTTAATACTAATTTTATCGGGGTATCAGCCATACCCTGATTGCCGTAACGTTTGGCTATTTCACCAGAAAGACGGGCGCCAATAGAGCGATCACAATTGCTTATATTGTAGCTAAACTCGCCGCCTTTTTTTGATTCAATAGCAGGTAATATGTCAGCCACCATTTCTTCAGCTAAGCGCCCTTTGTCGAAGGGCGCATTTTTAATTACCTGGCATGTTTGCGGCTTACTATCCAGCAATGCATCGGTATGAAGTATTGGAGACAAGTCTAATTTCTTTTGTTTTTCTGTGTTGCCCTCAAAAATTTCTAGCAAGTCAACCCTGCCAACTAGATCTTCTATGGTTCTTACCCCGAGACGGGCCATCCATTCTCGAGTTTCTTCCGCCATGAAAAGAAAGAAGTTCTTTGCTGTTTCCACAGTACCTTTATAGTAGTTCTCTCTGAGCTCTTTATTTTGCGTAGCAACCCCAGTCGCACAGTTGTTCAAATGACAAATTCTCAAGTACTTACATCCAAGAGCAATCATTGGGCCAGTACCAAAACCAAAGCTTTCTGCGCCCAAAATAGCGGCTTTTACAACATCAAGGCCAGTTTTTAGCCCGCCATCTGTCTGAACACGAACTTTATGGCGTAAATCATTCGCTTTAAGCATTTGATGGGTTTCAGCTAAACCCAGCTCCCAGGGAGAGCCCGCGTAACGAATCGATGTTAGTGGGCTTGCCGCTGTGCCGCCGTCATAACCAGATATTGTAATTAAATCTGCGTAGGCTTTTGCCACTCCCGCGGCAATAGTTCCAACACCTGGGCGGGAAACCAACTTCACTGAAATTAATGCTTCTGGATTTACCTGCTTCAGATCAAAAATAAGTTGAGCCAAATCTTCAATTGAATAAATATCGTGATGAGGGGGAGGGGAAATCAAAGTTACACCGGGAACTGAATATCGGAGTCTGGCAATTAACTCATTCACCTTACCTCCTGGTAACTGTCCGCCCTCGCCAGGTTTTGCACCTTGGGCTATTTTAATCTGAATCACCTCAGCGCTTGATAAATAGTGAGGTGTTACCCCAAAACGGCCAGAAGCCACTTGCTTAATTTTCGATGCCTTAATTGTGCCATAACGAGCAGGATCTTCGCCCCCTTCTCCTGAGTTAGATCGACCCCCTAAGCTATTCAAAGCCTGAGCCAAGCCTTCATGAGCCTCTGGCGATAATGCTCCTAAGGACATGCCTGCCGAATCAAACCGTTTTAGTATTGTCTCAATCGGCTCCACATCAGACAAAGGGATCGGCTCGATATCGGCTTTAATCTTCAGGAGATCTCTTAGAGTTGCTGCAGGGCGTTTATTCACTAAATCAGCATAATCATGCCATGCAGTATAGTCACCCTCTTGTACGGCACGGTGAAGAGTTGTTACAACGTCTGGATTAAATGCATGGTACTCTTGGCCGTGGACATACTTTAGTAATCCGCCTGGATTGATTGATTTTCGTTCACTCCAAGCCTGATCGGCGAGCCTTTGTTGATCCTGCTGCATATCATTAAAATCTGCACCCTTGATGCGACTTGGTGTCCCTAAAAAGCATATGTTAACTATTTCAGGAGAGAGCCCAATAATCTCATATAACTGAGCACCTCGATACGAAGCAACCGTAGAGATACCCATTTTGGATAGAATTTTCAGTAACCCTTTATTCATGCCTTGGCGGTAGTTTTTAAATGCCGCATCCATATCACAAAGTATTTCTCCTGTTGCTACCATATCAGAAAGGATATGGTAGCTTAAAAAAGGGTAGACCGCAGAAGCACCACAACCTATTAATGTTGCAATTTGATGAGAATCACGAGCAGATGCAGTGGATGCAATAATATTAGCATCGCAACGAAGCCCCAGTCTAATTAGATGATGATGAACTGCACCTACGGCCATCAACATCTGAATAGGCAGCTTATCTGGAAAAATATCAGAATCAGACAGAATACAACATCTAATGCCATCTCTTATGGCAGCAGAAACTTCCTCGCACAAATCTTGGATAGCCTGCTCTAAGTTGGATATTTTTGGGTCAAAATTAATACTAAATTTTTTAACACGATAGTCGTCTTGTGTGTTATTTTTTAACGCATAATATTTGCGTGGGGATAAAACTGGACTCGACAAATTAATGCGCTTTGCATGTTCAGGGGAGTCAAGGAAAATATTACCCTCAGGACCGAGTTGCGTCTTTAGAGACATAACGAGCGTTTCACGCAACGGATCAATGGGAGGATTAGTCACCTGCGCAAATTGCTGCCTAAAGTAGTCATAGAAGCTGCGATCTTTAACTGAAAGTACAGCCATTGGCGTATCATCTCCCATAGAACCCACTGCTTCCTGACCCCCTTCTGCTAGTGGTCGCAAAATTTGCTCTCGCTCTTCCATGGAAACTAAGAACATCTTCATTAAGTTACGAATTCTTTCCCTACTTAAGGCGCCCTCAACTTCTATGCTTTCATCATCCATAGAGGACATAATTTTGATAGTACTGTTGTTTAGCCACGTCTGATATGGATTGGCCGAGGCTATTTCTTTGTCGATCTCAACAGCATTCATAATAGTGCCTGTATGCGTATCAATCGAAAGTATGTCTCCTGGACCTAAACTCCCTTTAGCAACAACACTGCTAGAGCTATATTTATAAACACCAACTTCTGATGCAACAGTAATGATATCGTCATCCGTTAACACCCAGCGAGACGGCCTTAAGCCATTTCTATCCAGCGTACAAACAGCATAACGCCCATCAGTAATAACCAGTCCGGCAGGGCCATCCCATGGTTCCATGTGCATAGCTATGTATTCAAAGTAAGCTCTTTCGCTCAACCCATAGTCTTGGTTGTTATCCCAGGCTGGTGGCACCAACATTCGCACGGCTTTATGGAGATCTATGCCTCCTGCAACCATCACCTCAAGCATATTATCTAGGCTAGAAGAATCTGATCCTGTTCGGTTTACAAGGGGCTTTACATCCTGCAAGTCGGGCAAGAGGGGGGTAACAAACTTAGGGGTCCTGGCTACAGACCAGTTCCTATTCCCATGGAGCGTGTTGATTTCTCCATTATGAGCCAGCATTCTAAATGGCTGAGCTAGTGGCCACTGGGGGCTGGTATTGGTAGAAAATCGTTGATGAAAAATACAGATGGCAGTTTCTAGGAGCGGGTTTGCCAAATCTGGGTAAAACATTGGCAAGTCAACTGGCATCATTAGTCCTTTGTAGCTAATAACATTTTCTGCCAAGCTGGCAATATAAAAAGAGTTGTCTGATGCTAGAGCAATCTCAATTTTTCGCTTAGAAATAAACAATCGAGCATTGAATTTTTGTTTGTCTAGACCGCCTGCAGCAATAAATATTTGCTCAATTTCTGG
>CAWUVO010000026.1:0-16500 GCA_963925965.1 uncultured Porticoccus sp.
CTTCTTCAGCAACCACTTCTTCAGCAACCACTTCTTCAGCAACCACTTCTTCAGCAACCACTTCTTCAGCAACCACTTCTTCAGCAACCACTTCTTCAGCAACCACTTCTTCAGCAACCACTATAGCCTGCTTGATTATGCCAGCCCCTATAAGAATATTTACTTTATCTGTTCCATTTATAATCTTTTTAAAAGCGTCTTCTACCGCGTAACGTCCAGAACGCTTTTGATAGATAGTGTGCTCATTAGTCTTTTTTAATACTTTCATCTTTATCTCCTTGGATTACTCGTTGGTTTTTAGGTGTATCTTTCTTTAATTTAATCTTACCAATTATAGATAAACAAACTGGCTAGTCCATTAGGTTCAAACTGCTAAATTTAGACTACTTTTTTTCTTTTATTTTATTTTTTCTTTTAATTGTATATTCATCTCTCTTAATTGCTTAACATCAGCATATCCTGGGGCATCAGTCAGGAGACAAGCGGCTGTTTGGGTTTTAGGAAAAGCGATAACATCACGAATGGAATCGCTGCCTGTCATAAGCATAACTAGTCGATCCAAGCCAAAAGCCAGACCTCCATGAGGAGGGCACCCATAACTTAATGCCTCCAAGAGAAATCCAAATTTTTCTTGGGCGTCCTTATCGTTAATCCCAAGAATATCAAATACTGACTTCTGCATCTCCAGATTATGGATACGTATAGACCCACCACCAAGCTCGGTCCCATTCATCACCATATCATAAGCTGCTGATAGAGCTTCCCCCGGATTGCTTACTAATTCTTGAGGAGTACAAGATGGTCGAGTAAACGGATGATGTAATGATGTCCAACCGCCATCTTCAGTTTCTTCAAACATAGGAAAATCAACAACCCATAGAGGCGACCATTCACAGGTATATAAATCTAAATCTTCACCCAGTTTACATCGCAAGGCGCCCAAAGCATCAGAAACAACTTTCTCTTTATCTGCACCAAAGAAAATTAAATCACCATTTTCTGCTTTTGTACGCTCAAGTATTGCTGCGCGCACTTCAGAAGGAAGAAATTTAACAATTGGTGATTGTAGACCTTCTTCTAGATCATCCTTATTATTCACCTTGATGTAGGCTAAGCCTCTGGCCCCATATATACCCACAAATGAGGTATAGTCATCAATTTTTTTTCGGCTAATAGCGCTTCCTCCAGGAACACGTAACGCGGCCACTCGGCCTTTAGGATCTCTGGCTGGACCAGAGAAAACTTTAAATTCTACATCAACCATTAGGTCTTTAATTTCTATTAATTCAAGAGGTATTCTCAAATCTGGCTTATCGCTGCCGTACCTAATCATTGCTTCGCTATATGGCATACGAGGAAAGTCTCCTAGGTCGACGCCCAGTAACTCTTGAAAAACAGAGTGAATCATTCCCTCGCTAACCTCCATAACCTCATCTTCGCTAATGAAAGAGCCTTCAATATCTATCTGGGTAAACTCAGGCTGACGGTCAGCACGTAAATCTTCGTCACGAAAGCACTTTGCAATCTGATAGTATTTGTCTACGCCAGCAACCATGAGGAGCTGCTTAAATAATTGTGGCGATTGAGGTAAAGCAAAAAACTTTCCTACATGAGTGCGACTAGGAACAAGGTAGTCTCTAGCCCCCTCAGGAGTAGCTCGAGTCAAAATAGGAGTCTCGATATCAAGAAAACCTTTTCCATCAAGATGATTTCGCATCATAGTGGTCACTCTGGAACGAAAAAGCAGATTCTTTAACATTTCAGGGCGGCGCAAATCCATGTAACGATACTTCAAACGAACATCTTCGCCTACTTTACTATGCTCATCTAACGGGAAAGGTGGCGTCTCAGAAGTATTTAGTATTTCTAGATATAGCCCATATACCTCTATTTCGCCTGTTGGCATCTCAGAATTAACTGTCTCTGAGGAACGGGCCCGAACTTTACCTCTCACCTTCAGCACATACTCACTACGCACCGTATCGGCAGAACTAAAATGCTCGCCTCCATCTGAATCAAAAACTACCTGAACGATCCCTTCGCGATCACGAAGGTCAATAAAAATAACACCGCCATGGTCCCTTCGGCGATGCACCCAACCACAAATTGTGATTTCTTGATCAATGTTCTTGGAGGTAAGAGCACCGCAATAAATTGTACGCATTATTTTTCCCATATTAATACAAGCTCTGCTGAAGAGCCTGTCCATACCTATAGGGTTATAACCCTATAGGTATGAATCTCAAAAATTTCGGCATTATACATCATGAAAACGGGCGCTAGAAGAACAGATCTTATCTCATGATCGCGAGCCAAAGATCTTCAACAATAGATTAGTGTAAATCTTTCAAACTAGCCCCTCGATAAAACTAAAGTCTTTTCCGGCAAGAGACAGGCCCATTGACTTAATTCGGAGCTGCAGTTCATTTTTTTTGTATTCAACCTGAGGTGCAGCGGTCCATACCGGGTTCGGCCAAGAAGCATCGTTCTTGTAGCGAGCAATATGATGCACATGTAACTGAGGAACCATGTTACCTAAAGCTGCAATGTTAATCTTGTCTGGCGCAAACAATTTCGCCATCGCCT
The DNA here is from genome assembly GCA_963925965.1 of uncultured Porticoccus sp. Taxonomy (GTDB): domain Bacteria; phylum Pseudomonadota; class Gammaproteobacteria; order Pseudomonadales; family Porticoccaceae; genus Porticoccus. The sequence continues at coordinate 2,587 of CAWUVO010000026.1, forward strand.
CAGCCAATAAACAAGATTCTTTCATTAGCTGCATTCTTTCTTGATTCAATAAATGATAAATTTCTGTAATATCAGGTTTTTTTGGCACCAAAATAAACCAAGGATAGCTTGCATCTCGATGAATAAGAAGATTTGATAGCTCAAATTCACCAACAGGTATACTATCCTGAATTAATCGGGGATGAAGCTTAAACATTTAAATGCCTCCCTACTTTAATACCAATACATACGGGCATCGTAAAATACTCTCTTTTACGTTAACCGCCAAGATAAAGAATAGATTATGCGCGCCAGCAAATTTCTCATTACTACAAAAAAAGAAATCCCTTCTGACGCAGAAGTCATTAGCCATCAGCTAATGTTGCGAGCAGGAATGATTCGAAAGTTAGCCTCAGGCCTATATACCTGGCTTCCCCTAGGATTGCGCGTGCTACGCAAAGTGGAAGCTATCATTAGAGAAGAAATGGACAGATCTGGGGCGCAAGAAATTCTGATGCCTATAACCCAGCCTGCCGAACTTTGGAGCAAATCAGGTCGTTGGGAAGAGTACGGTCCAGAGCTTCTTCGAATAAAGGATAGACATGATCGATCTTTTTGCCTAGGCCCAACTCATGAGGAAGTCATCACTGAACTGGTCGGGCAAGAAATTCAGAGCTACAAACAACTACCCGTTATTTTTTATCAAATACAGACTAAGTTTCGGGACGAAAGACGTCCTCGTTTTGGCGTTATGCGATCTAGAGAATTTTTAATGAAGGATGCCTATTCTTTCCATGCCTCCGAAGAAAGTCTTCGCCACACATACGAGTTGATGCATCAAACCTATACTAAAATTTTCAAACGAATAGGCTTAGATTTTAGGTCTGTTCTTGCTGACACTGGTAGCATTGGTGGAAGTCACTCACATGAGTTTCATGTTTTAGCCGCATCAGGTGAAGATGCTATCGCTTTTTCAACTAAAAGTGATTTTGCGGCGAATATTGAGACAACCAAAGCGGTTAACCTAGAAAAACAGGTCTCAAAAAACAGACAGCAGTTGCAAGAAATTGAAACATCGCACCACCATAGTACTCTAGGGGTAAATAAACTCCCAGATACAGATAAAGTCCAAACAATTAAGATAATAATTGTGCTAGCTGAGCCCGATAAAACACTATTTGGTGATGATCAGAGTATTTCGATCAATCCATTAGTGGCATTGGTCTTGCGTGGTGACCATGAGCTCAATACTGTTAAATCTCAAAAAATTAGCGGCATCAAATCACCGTTGACCTTAGCGAGCCAAGAGGTCATCAAAAAACAATTCGGTTGTGATATCAAATCCTTGGGGCCGATAGATCTTAACATCCCTGTGATTGTTGACCATGCTGCTAGTCAGTTGATTGACTTTACATGTGGAGCCAACAAAGATGGCTTTCATCTTACAGGGGTCAACTGGGAGCGCGACCGCCCAGATATGAGAGTCGAAGATATCAGGAATGCCGCCCAAGGAGACTGCAGTCCAGATGGTCAAGGAGTATTAGATATCAAGCGTGGCATAGAGGTTGGACACATCTTTCAACTGGGGGCTAAATATAGTAAAACTATGAACGCAACAGTGCTCAACGAAGAAGGAAAAGAACAAACGATGTTTATGGGTTGCTATGGGATCGGGGTTGGTAGAATTGTAGCTGCTGCTATTGAGCAAAATAATGATGCCAGTGGTATTGCATGGCCAGATGCATTAGCGCCTTTTCAAATTGCATTGATTCCTATCAATATGCAAAAATCTGAGCAAGTGAAAACGGTCTGCGAAAAAATTCACTCTGAGCTTGTAGACTTAGGATTCGATGTTCTCTTTATGGATCAAGACAAATCGCGCCTAGGTGTCATGTTGTCAGCCGTTGAGCTTATCGGTCTACCCCATCACATAGTGGTTGGAGAAAGAAGTTTAGAGCAAGGCGTCGTTGAATACCGCAATCGCCGACATTCAGAAAACCAGAATGTTTCTCTCACAGATCTCAATCAATTTTTACTTCAGAATATAAAACGCTAAGCCATTAATCAGATAATAAGCGCCGCTTTATTTAGCTAGGGCAGCTCATTAACCTCTGCGTCCTCTTTCTCAGAGGGTATTAAATCTTCTCGCTGTAAGCCTAAGACAAGAAGCATGTTTGATGCTACGTAAATTGACGAGTAAGTTCCAATAAAAACACCTACTATTAAAGCAATAGCAAAATTATGAATCAATTCTCCACCAAACAAGAATAATGATACTAGCACCAATAGCGTAGTCAAAGATGTTACTAAGGTACGTCCAAGAGTTTGGGTTAATGATTCGTTAATTACTGCTTCAACATTAGAAATACGAAGCAATCGTAAATTTTCTCGGATCCTATCAGATACAACTATGGTGTCGTTAAGCGAATAGCCTATAACTGCTAATACTGCAGCTAAAACAGTAAGATCAAATTCCAAGCCGGTAACGGAGAAAAATCCAAGGGTGATAATTACATCGTGAGCCAATGCAGTGACTGCACCTAAAGAAAACTTATATTGAAACCGAATGGTGATATACATCATAACAATCAGTAAGGCTAAAAGCATACCAAGGCCGCCATCCTCTTGTAATTCTTCCCCTACCTGAGGCCCCACAAAGTCGACTCGACGTAAAATAGCATTAGGCTGGTTGATCTGAAGCGCCTCTAGGACCGTATCAGACAAGCCTGATTCAGGCTTTCCCTGCATGCGAATAAGGACATCTCTCTCAGACCCAAAGTGAACAACGATCGGAGTTTCGAAGCCGGCTTTAGTTAGCTGGGTTCGAATATCTATCAAATCAGCTGACTCTTGATAGCCCACTTCAATCTGAGTACCGCCAGTAAAATCTAACCCCAGAACTAACCCTTTGGTGCCAAAAGAAACAATAGATCCAACAATTAGAAAAATAGAAAGAATAGACGCTAGTTTCCGCTGACTCATAAAATTAATAACACTATCAGTGATCATATCAACTTTCCTAAATCCAAATTTTTTCTATGGTGCGATTACCATAACTCAAATTAACTAATGCTCTCGTGACAACAATAGCTGTGAACATAGACACTAAAATACCAATAGAAAGAGTCACCGCAAACCCCTGTACGGGGCCAGATCCAATAACAAAAAGAATAATAGCAACTATAAGAGTTGTTACATTAGCATCCACAATTGAAACAAAGGCTCGATCGTATCCGGCATCAATAGCAGACTGGGCAGGTAATCCGGAGGCTAACTCTTCTTTGATTCGCGAAAAGATAAGCACATTTGCATCTACCGCTATCCCGACCGTCAAAACAATGCCGGCAATACCAGGTAGTGTTAAAGTTGCCTCCAACAGTGACATGAAAGCCGTTAAAATCAATAAGTTTAAAGTCAAAGCAATATTAGCAAAAAGACCGAATAGCTTGTAATAAATTAACATAAAAGCAAGCACAAGAAGCATGCCAATCGCTACAGATTTGACGCCCAAGGAAATATTTTCAGCTCCCAGCGATGGGCCAATAGTCCTCTCTTCTACAAAATACATTGGGGCGGCCATCGCGCCCGCCCTCAAAAATAAAGCTAACTCAGAAGCTTCACGCGGACTAGTCAAACCGGTAATTTGAAAGCCAACACCTAGGGCACTCTGAATGGTCGCCAGATTTATAATTTTCTTATCGACATAACGCTCAGAAATGGCTATCCGCTTGCCAGTGTCATCAGTGACATATCTTCTTCCTACTTTATATTCAATAAACAGGACCCCCAAACGACGTCCAACATTATTTCTAGATATGCGGTGCATTCTGGCGCCACCTTGACTATTTAAGGTAATGCTCACATTGGGAGTTCCTTGCTCGTCAAAACCAGCAGAAGCCTTGGACACATGATCACCTGTAATTACCACCGTGCGCTTTAAAAAAGCGTCTTTAATTCCTCTGTCGCGGACATAGTTTTCACTGAATTCAAATCTTTCGCGATTGGTAGATCCAGCTTCCGCCTCTAACCTGAACTCTAAATTTGCCGTTTTACCAATAATCCGTTTAGCCTCAGCAGTATCCTGCACGCCAGGTAGCTCAACAACAACCCTATTTCTTCCCTGGCGCTGAACAACTGGCTCTGACACCCCTAATTCGTTCACACGATTACGCAATGTCGTTAAATTTTGATTAATAGCGTAGTCTTCAATTTTTTTAATTTCTGATTCAAGCATTTCAGAACGAATAACAAACAAACCGTTTTCTTCAGCATTCTTCCTAGTTATGCCTCTAAATTTATTACGCAAAATACTGCTCGCCTGCTCTGCCTCAGCCTTAGTTTTAAAAACACTGACTATTAACTTCCCGTCCACTATTTTTACAGACTCATAACGTAGTTTTTCTTCTCGCATGGCAGCACGAACTTGGGCAACCGTCGTCTCCATTTGCTTTCCTATAACCTCATCAGTATTTACCTCAAGCAAAAAGTGAACTCCTCCTCGAAGATCAAGGCCGAGCTTCATTGGAGAGGCTCCAAATTTAGACAACCATTCTGGGGTTGTTGGAGCCAAACTTAATGCAACAATATAATCAGGGCCAAGCTTATCCTGAATAACTCGCTTTGCAGGCAACTGCTGATCAACATCTTTTAAACGAAAAAGGCCATTTTCTCCGCTTGTTTCTTCGCCAAAATATTCAATATTCGCCACTTCTAATGCATTTGTAATTTTATCCATCACCGGCTGGTCAATTATCGTTTCTCCGTTCTGCCCAGAGATCTGTAATGCAGGATCTGCCGCAAAAAGGTTAGGTAAGGCATAAACAACACTCATAACTATGGTTACAAGAATAAAAAGATAAGTCTTTAAAGGATAATTATTCATAAAATTGTTCTTTAATGTGGCATTAAAATAATCAAGGCTCGCATTATAGGCTGAAAACACTCTTTTTGTGAGACCTACTAAAGATTATCTTTAGGTTTTTAAAGGCCCCTGAAAAGCTACCTTTCTTCAATGCTACATGCAATAAAATAAAATCAATCAGTTCTTACTGAAAAAGTAGCAGGAGGCAGCTGCCATTGGTTATGCTTAATGAATTAAAGTCCTTGTTCTTGATAAAATTGTGCGGAAAAATCATCTAATCGATGCTCTTTTATCGCTTGGCGTATATCTGTCATGAGATTCTGATAATAACGTAGGTTATGAATAGTATTTAACTGTGCTCCAAGTATTTCTCCACATTTTTCTAAATGATGGAGGTAGGCGCGGCTAAAATTTTTACAGGCGTAACAATCACATTTTTTGTCTAACGGCCTAACATCATATCGATATTGTGCATTTTTAATTTTAACCACACCGCAACTAGTGAATAAATGGCCATTACGGGCATTACGTGTAGGCATAACGCAATCAAACATATCAATGCCATGCTTTACTGCCTCCAGAATATCCCATGGTTTCCCCACACCCATCAAATAACGGGGCTTATTGTTGGGCATTTTGGGTGTCAGTGCATCCAGCACCCTAAGCATGTCTTCTTTGGGCTCGCCCACAGAAAGGCCACCAACGGCATAACCATCAAACTCTAACTTTTCAAGACCTGCTAAAGACAATTCGCGTAAATTTTCATACATGCCGCCTTGGACAATTCCGAATAATGCGGAAGAGCTATCGTCATGCGCTTTCTTGCTGCGCTCTGCCCAACGTAAAGATAGCTCCATAGAGGCTCGCGCATCTTCCTCTGATGCCGGATAAGGCGTGCATTCATCAAAGATCATAACAATGTCAGCCCCCAGATCCTTTTGGACCCGCATTGAAGTCTCTGGGTCTAAAAACACTGGGCTGCCATCAACAGGAGAGCGAAAAGAAACGCCTTTATCAGTAATTTTTCGAATCGATCCCAAGCTGAAAACTTGAAAGCCTCCAGAATCAGTAAGGATTGGCCCATGCCACTGCATAAAATCATGCAGATCTCCATGAGATTTGATTATCTCTGTTCCAGGTCTCAGCATCAGATGAAAAGTATTGCCTAAAACTATTTGAGCGCCAATATCTTTAATATCTCGTGGCAGCATACCTTTCACTGTGCCGCACGTTCCAACAGGCATAAAAGCGGGCGTTTCTACATTGCCTCGAGGAAACTTAAGTCTACCTCTCCGAGCATTACCATCTGTAGCGTCGAGCTCAAAAGACATTAAGCACTTACGTCTCATTTAAAATATCCCCTGAATACACCTTAGTGATCGGCAGCTCGTTGGTTGCATTTAAGTTACGAGTTAAAAACATGGCATCGCCATAACTAAAGAATCTGTATTTTCTATCGATAGCTTGATGGTAAGCGTTCATTATCTCTGAATATCCTGAAAATGCGCTAACTAGCATTAATAGTGTAGACTCGGGCAAATGAAAGTTTGTCACCATGGCATCCACCACCTGAAATTCATAGCCGGGATAAATAAATATATCTGTTTCACCCTTTATGGGCCTGAGGACTCCATCAGCAGCTGCACTTTCTAAGCAACGAACACTAGTCGTTCCAATAGCAATTACACGCCCTCCTCGTTGGCGTGTTGCTACTACTTTTTCGCAAACACTCAAAGGCACATCTATCACCTCTGAGTGCATGACATGCTCATAAATGCTGTCAACTCGCACAGGCTGAAATGTTCCAGCACCGACATGCAATGTGACATATGCCATATCAACACCCAAGAGGGATAGCTTCTCTAATATCTCTAAATCAAAATGCAGTCCTGCAGTTGGTGCAGCTACTGCGCCAGGTGTTTTAGCATACACCGTCTGATAACGCTCCCTATCAATAGCTTGATCAGCACGCTCTATATAAGGAGGAAGAGGTGTATGGCCTATAGATTCAAGTATGTCCATCACGGATTGGTCACCAAGGAATCTAACCATAAATAAACTTTCTTGACGGATTTCAACTATAGCTTTAATTCCACTATCAAATATAATTATTGTGCCAACTTTAGGCGACTTGCTGGCACGCAAATGAGCTAAAACTTTTTGGTCGTCAACCAGTCTTTCTACCAGCATTTCTATCTTGCCACCAGTATCTTTTAATCCAAACAATCTTGCAGGTATAACCTTGGTGTCATTAAAAACCATCAAGTCTCCAGGTCTAACCAAAGAGACAATCTCAGAAAATGATTTATGCTTAATCTGCCCATCCTGAGACTCCAGAACCAGCATTTTGCTTCCCCTGCGTTCAATGGTTGGCTCATGGGCTATTAAGTCGGCTGGTAATTTGTAGCTAAAGTATTCTCGTCGCATAACGGGCTATATATCGCTCTCATTGAATGAAAAATCCGAAAGGATAATAGAAATGGAATCCCATAGCCAGAGTCTCTGAAATTAAAGGCTCTGCTAAAAGGCTCTACTAAATGAACAGTATATTCTCACTTGCTTCTACGAAGGTCACTGCTATAATCGTGCCCCGTGCCAGAGTGGTGAAATTGGTATACACAGGGGATTCAAAATCCCCCGCCCTTAAAAGCGTGCCGGTTCGAGTCCGGCCTCTGGTACCAAAAATATCTTGAAGCCCTTATATCTTTTAAAGTGTAGGAGCTTTTTTTACATCAAGATAATTTGTGCAAGATAGGCTATGATTTGTGCTATTGTAAAAAAATAACGCAATCATGTGGTTGTTACCCTCACGTAAATTGAATCAATACTTGCATGTTAAGGCATGAGTTTATGAATAAATTTGCACTGTTTGCACTGATTGTACTATCTAATCTTTTCTTTTTTACGGCGAACTCTTACGCCAATGATGAAGAGCTTTACATTTGCCCCGTGAAGGAAGTATACAAAACTGGGGCTGGCAGATCTATCGATATGCCAGGAGGCACTGTCAAGTTTACAATTAATGGAGAAAACATTGTTGTAACCAATCCTAGCGTTAGCGGTTTCGGTTCGATTCCATTAACTATAATACAAAGAAATGGAAATCAAATTAAAGCAAGAAACCACACCGTCATTTTTACATATAAGGTCGTATCTCGTGAATTTGTGCTTCATACCGGCATTGCCCCTATGAAATTTGATGTCGACGTGGGCCACAGAGGTAAGCAAATGAGAATTTTTGGAGTATGTGATCCGCAATAGATTTTCCCTTCTGTGTTAAGAAAAAGATTATTTTATGTAACATGATCGTCCAAATAACTATTTATCTCTAGCTCTACTTTCCCCCTGATCGCGTTCATTAGAAATCCTAGCTTAACCTCAACTTTTACCATGGACTTATCAAAACTTATTTTAGCGTCTGCCCCATGATAAACATAATGAACCGAATTACTCTCTAGCTGATAATCTCCACCAAATTTATCTTTGAGTTTTTTGCCGAGTCTTTCAATTAAATCCTGTAGCTGCAGTTCATCCATATTATGATTTTTTTTAATTAAAATTTTACTCATGTCTCAGCCTTATGATTTTATAATTTGCCCAGGTAAAAGATTACATTTAGTGCAAATAAAATGATAGAGAAACCCAAATGATGTCAATGTATTTATTGCTCACAAGAGATACAATTATACTCGACCTAAAGAGTGTTAAAAATGAACAAAGAGACCACTAAATTAAAAATATCCGCAAATCTTTTTCGACGACTCATGGCCATGCTATACGACTCTTTATTGCTTGTAGGTGTTATTTTTGCTTTTGGAATTATTGTTTTCATCTTAAGACGCTTAGTGGGAGACGACACATTACAGGCGCCGAGTGATCTTGCTCAAAGCATCATCACTCTGGGTATGTGGTTAAGCTGTGCATCGTTTTATGTATGGTGCTGGCATCGTAACGGACAAACATTAGGGATGAAGTCATGGAGGCTTCAGCTGCAAGATTATAACCAGAAACCTCTTTCCTGGGAAAGATGTTGGTTACGCTGCATTCTTGCGCATGTTTCATTGGCATCTCTTGGGGTCGGCTACTTGTGGTGTATAATTGACGAGGAAGGAAGGTGTTTTCATGATATTTTTAGCCAAACAAGGATCATAGTGTTATCTAAAAAAATAACGTAACCTAAGTATTTAGTCAAAGCTTATGTGGCGATGAAATCAATTATCTGGAGTCATTCTTAGGAGGCTCGCCTCAATAATACAACCCCTATAAAGGCGCACACCATTGCAGGAAAAATAACTGCAATAAAGGGAGAGAACCCAAACACAATACTAGCAGGACCAAGCAAATCTTGGCTGATTCTAAATACAATTCCCACCACTACTCCAGCAAAGATACGGTAGCCCATAGAGACTTGGCGTAGCGGCCCAAAGATAAACGAACTTGCGATCAGGATCAAGCTGATCACTGTAAGTGGTTGCAAAGCTTTCCGCCAAAAATCTAACTCATATCTAGAGGCATCCTGTCCTTGATGTCTTAAATAATTGCTATGCTTGCTAAGATCTCGCATGGAAAGAGAATCAGAGGGCAATGAAGCTATATTCAGCAATTCTGGCGACAACTCAGTTGTCCAATCTTGTGTTACAAATGTTTCTACTCGAGTGCTATTTCCCTCAAAATAGGTTACTGCTCCAAGCTCTTCTACCCAGGTTTCACCTTGAAATGAAGCTCTACCTGCAAAGCTAGCCTTCTTTAAAACATGATTATCATTAAATTGATAGCGAGTTACTCCAAATAATATCCCGCCAGGATAAATTGCATCAAAATGCATAAATTCATTGCCTTCTTTATTCCAAAGACCGCTAGCAGATCCTTGAGATAACTTTCCTTTGGTTAGAAGCATACGTCGACTCTCAGCATACTTCTCGGAATAAGGAACAACATATTCACCAAACATCGCACCAAGTAAAACTAGCACCATAATTGGACGAAGAACTATCCACACAATGCGAAGCAATGATACGCCCGCAGCACGAATTACGATCAATTCAGAATTATTTGCCAAGCCGCCTAGACCAACAAGGCATCCAATCAAAGAAGCTGTAGGGAGAAATTCATAAATTCTAGCGGGTATAGTTAGTGCAACATAAGCAATCATCTGGGCAAAAGTATACTCTGCGGTGATGTCCCCCGCGCCATCAATCATGGCGCCGATGGCATCAAGAATAACTACAATTAATAGCACTAGGCCTATAGAGCCAATGACTGAAATTGCTACGTAAGTCGATAGCTTTTTCATCGACTTAAGATCTCTCAACACAAAGGCACGCAGCTTCTCCCATCTATGAAAAAAACCAGCTCCAAATATTTTTTGATTTCGAAAATATTTTGCTGCGTATGCTGGTAGCTTTTTATTCGACACAAAAGTAGATGATTTTCCCACAAGACATGAAAAGAAATTCCGCTTCATCACTTAACCGCCAAGACATTACACTGTTTCATCTTTAGCTTAATAGCTCGAAAGAACAGCAAAAATAAAGCAATAAATACAAATAATGCATGGACAATCCATAGCCCAGCCGCAGGCAAGAGAACCCCTTCCTCTACTGCACTGCGGGCACTATTTAGCATCATCAGGTAAACCATATAAAGCAACACTGCTGGTATCATTTTAGAAAAGCTTCCTTGTCTTTGGTTTGTTTTACTTAAAGGAACAGCTATCAGGCTCATCACCAGCACTAAAATAGGAACAGAAAAACGCCACTGCAAAGCGGCTATATGCGCTAACTCTTTGGAGGCCATCAACTCCGAGGTAGAAAGCGTGTCAGTTTTTTTCCTAGCGCGGCGACTCGAATCCTGTTTTTGCAAAGATTGCCCGTATTCCTCAAAATGGGTCATCTGATAATCTGCTTGTCCTGGCATCCCCTGAATGCGATAACCATCGCGAAGAACAAGGTAATCTAGACCATCATCATCACTCTTTTGTTCGCCAGTCTTGGAAACAATTAGGACCAATTGTTTTCCATCTTCAGCATCAGGGTGATGCTCGGCAAGAAAAACGTCCAGCATCACACCATCTTCATTTATTTTTTCAGCATAAGTCACCCCTTTGCCCTTTTGGAGTGGGTAAAAATGATTAGCAGTCATACCATCCAAGTTTCCGCGAGCATTTTGATCCGAAATAAGTATTTCAGCTGCCCGTGTGCCATTGGGCGTAGCATAAAGGCTTAGATAGGACACCAAGAGCGCCATTATTAGCGCTGGAGCTAACGTATAAACCGCCAATCTATTTTCACTCATACCGCATGCAATCATGACTGTCATTTCATTTTGAACATACAGGCGCCCATAGGCCAAAAGGATTCCCAAAAAACATGCAAGAGGTATAATTAATTCCAAAAAACTAGGGAGACGGGCGCCAATAAGAGAAAAAAGGATTCCTGCGTCCATATCACCCGCAGCAGCCTCTGCAAGATATTTAACAAAACGGCCGCTCATGACGATCATCAGGAGTACCGCGGAAACTGCAAATGCGGACGCTAGAAAGTCACGCGCAAGATAACGAAAAATGAGCAATATAAAAATTCCTGTTATGTTTTAATATAAACTTATATTCTGACGGTATTCCATGCTCAAAGGGCTTTATCTTACTAAGTGTACGTCGATTTAAACCTCTCACCAACTAAACTTTGGAGAAACAATGCAACTTACCGCCGCCGCTTGCGATCTTCTTACCAAAAAAACTGACTGCCTAGTGCTAGTTCTTGGGAGTCAACAAGATGACCCCACCTTGCAGTCATCAAAACATATAGACACCACAATAAAGGATTTGATCAAAAAATTAAAAGAAAGCGGTGATATTAAAGAAGCTCTAGGCAGCTCAATCGTAATTAATAGTCCCAATGGACTGCAAGCGAAGAGGCTGCTAATAGTTAGTAGTGGCGAGAAAACACTTAATGAACAATTATTCATTAAGCTTGCGGCAAGCATTGGAAGTAAACTTATTGGCTTACCCATCAAGGATGCATTGATATCACTAGAAGACGTAGCTATTTGCGGACGAGACAAGACATGGAAGGCACAACAATTTTCTCGAATTCTGGGCGAACAAAATTACTCCTCTGGCTCTCTTAAAACTAGCATTAAAAAACTTCCATCTCTAAAAAAAGTTACTCTTGCCCTATCATCAGGAATAGATTTACAAAAAATTAAAGAGGCATGTATTGTGGGTTCGTCGATAGCAAAAGGGGTAAATCTGTCTCGATATCTAGGTGATCTGCCAGGAAATATATGTACACCCTCCTATCTAGCCACAGAAGCGGAGAAGCTTGCAGCCCAGCATCCTCAGGTTACCTGTAAAATACTAAATGAAAAAGAAATGACAACTCTTGGAATGGGGTCTCTGTTATCAGTCACTGCGGGTACTGAACAGCCTGCTAAAATGATTATTCTGCAATACTTTGGAGCTAATAAAAAAGATAGTCCAGTCGCACTTGTCGGGAAAGGAGTTACCTTTGATTCCGGAGGAATAAGCCTAAAGCCTGGCGCTGGCATGGATGAAATGAAATATGACATGTGTGGTGCAGCTAGTGTTTTAGGGGTTTTTTCTATGTTGATTGATATAAATCTTCGTCTGAATGTAGTTGGTATAATACCTGCCGTAGAAAATATGCCAGGAGGTAGCGCAATCAAACCTGGTGATATCGTTACAAGCATGTCTGGTCAAACTATTGAGATCTTAAATACCGATGCAGAAGGACGACTAATCTTATGTGATGCACTCACATATGCGAACCGATATAAACCAAAAATTATTATAGATATTGCAACCTTGACAGGGGCATGTGTAATGACTTTAGGCAGTCATGCTAGCGGCCTACTCAGCAATAATGATGCGCTCACAGAGAGTCTAGAGATTGCCGGTAACTCTAGTGGCGACAGGGTTTGGCGGCTACCTCTTTGGGATGAATACGACAAGCAGTTAAAAAGTAACTTTGCTGATATGGCTAACATTGGGGGGCGAACAGCCGGTACAATTACTGCTGCTTGCTTTCTTGCTCGTTTCATCAAGGATGGTGCCTGGGCTCACCTAGATATCGCTGGGACAGCATGGAAAAGCGGAGCTGACAAAGGCTCCACTGGCAGGCCTGTGCCTTTACTGGCTGAATTTCTGATAAAAGAAGCTAGCAATGACTAATATTATTTTTTATCGCATTACGGGAGACTATGATGCAGCCATATTGCTTGTTTGCCAATTAACTGAAAAAGCTTTTCAGCAAGACCTTTCGGTGCTTATTCATACACCGGAAGAAGCTATATCGGAAAAAATTAATAAAGAGCTATGGGGTTTCAAGGCGACTGCTTTTCTCCCCCATCAGATTGAAGAATCTCCATCTGCTCCTATTTCTATTAGTCATCGTTTAGATCCAGGAACCCATGACGCACTACTTATTAACATGTCCAGCCATGTTACGCCTGACTGGTTTTCTCGCTTTCGAAAAGTGGTAGAAATTGTGTATGATGATGTGCAAGTCATTGAAAAAAAACGTGAGCGTTACAGTTTCTATCAGGGCCGAGGATACCCTATTAAGTACCATGACTTAACTCAAACTAGCTAGCTAAAAAGTAATATTGAACATAAGTTCATCGACGCAGTCATATCTATCCCTTTATAATTTACGCCTTTTATAAATACGGTATTGATTTCTTCAGTAAGCGCAGATGAAATAAATCACACCATTTTTTAATAATTAAACGAGCACCCATGGAAAAAATTTACTGCCCTAAAGATATTGAAGTCCAGTGGTATCAAATCTGGGAAAAAAATGGTTATTTTAAGCCTTCAGGCCATGGGGCTTCGCCGTATTGCATAATGATACCACCGCCAAACGTCACCGGCAGTCTACACATGGGTCATGGTTTTCAAGAGGCCATCATAGATGCCTTGGTGCGCTACCAGCGAATGAAGGGTAACGATACTCTTTGGCAGGTTGGCACAGATCACGCTGGAATAGCCACCCAAATGGTAGTGGAACGACTACTCAATAATGAGGATGTAACTCGCCATGATTTAGGTCGGG
>CAWUVO010000027.1:0-8573 GCA_963925965.1 uncultured Porticoccus sp.
TGGGAGAACTCAAGGCTGAGGTGCGGGTCATCCGTAATGATGAGCTGACGTTAGACCAGATCCAATCAATAGCCCCAGAAAAAATTGTTATCTCCCCTGGACCATGCACCCCTAACGAAGCAGGCATTTCTGTTGCGGCGATTGAACATTTTTCTGGAAAAATCCCTATCCTGGGCATCTGTCTGGGCCATCAAAGTGTTGGTCAAGCCTTTGGTGGAAAAATTATACGAGCCAGAAATGTAATGCATGGGAAAACGTCCTTTATTTATCATAACAACAAGGGAGTGTTTAAAGGCTTACCTGATCCTTTTGAGGCAACTCGCTATCATTCATTAATTGTCGAAAGGAAAAGTTTGCCGTATTGTCTTGAAGAGACTGCTTGGACTAAAACATCGACAGGAGAGATTGATGAAATTATGGGTTTTCGTCACCGTGATTTTGCAGTAGAAGGCGTGCAGTTCCACCCAGAGTCGATTCTTACTGAAAATGGACACGACTTGCTCGAAAATTTTTTGAAAAACTAAAAGGGCTACGATGGACATTCAGCAGGCAATTAACAAAATTTTGAATGGCCATAATCTTGCGATCAAGGACATGCGTGAAGTAATGATGCAGATTATGACGGGAAAGGCTACCGATGCTCAGATAGGTGGGTTTTTGATCGGACTACGCATGAAGGGTGAAACGGTCGAAGAGATTACTGGTGCGGCCCAAATAATGCGCGAACTATCAGCACCATTACATTTAACAAATGAGCACTTGGTGGATATCGTTGGAACAGGTGGCGATAGCGCAGGGATCTTTAATGTGTCTACAGCAAGTATTTTTGTTGCGGCAGCAGCAGGTGCGAATATTGCCAAACATGGCAATAGAGGAGTTAGCAGCAGCAGTGGTAGCGCAGATTTGCTAGAGTATGCGGGGGTAAATTTAGATCTATCAGCAGAACAAATAGGTCTTTGCGTAGAAGAGATTGGCATTGGTTTTATGTTTGCTATTAATCATCATAGTGCAATGAAGCATGCTGTTGGTACACGCAAAGAGCTGGGCGTACGTACTATTTTTAATCTGCTGGGTCCGCTTACCAATCCAGCAAAAGTTCCCAATATGCTGCTGGGTGTTTATGATCGCAAATGGTTAACCCCACTTGCAGAAGTAATGAGGGAACTAGGCGGCGAACATGTACTTGTTGTTCATTCGCAGGATGGGTTGGACGAGATTAGCATTTCTTCTGATACCTGGATTGCAGAACTCAAAGACGGCGAAATTAGCGAATATATTTTAATGCCAGAAGATTTTGGGATGAGCAAAGGTAATCTTGATGATCTGAAGGTTTCTGATGTAAAAGAAAGCTTAGATTTGATAAAATTAGCATTGTCTAAGCAGCGTGTCTTTTCATCTAAGATTGAGTGTGCCTCTGATATGATTGCGTTAAATGCTGGAGCAGCACTTTATGTTTCTGGCGTTACAAATAATTTAGCAGAAGGTGTTATTTTAGCGCAAGACGCTATTGGTAGTGGCCTAGCTAAGGAAAAAATCTCTGAACTTGCTGCGTTTACTCGTTGTTTTTAGGCAAGAAAAATCTTAAAAATCGTAGTCAAAATATTATGGATGCAGCATTGGATACTCCAACAGTTTTAAAAAAAATTCTAACTAAAAAGATAGCAGAGGTCGCTAGTCGACGACGAAATATATCGCTGGCCGAGTTAGAGCAGCAATGTCGCGGAGAGCTAAAAAATAGAGAATTAAGAAGTTTTTCAGGCGCCCTTTCTGCAAAAATAAATACAGGAGCATCTGCAGTTATTGCCGAAATTAAAAAGGCATCACCCAGCAAAGGGGTGATCAGGGAAAATTTTGATCCTGAAAAAATTGCTATAAGTTATCAGAAAGGCGGCGCAGCTTGCTTGTCTGTTTTGACGGAAAGTGCTTTTTTCCAAGGTTCAGATGATTATTTAAAAATAGCCAGAAACGCCACCTGTTTGCCAGTTTTAAGAAAGGACTTTATAGTTGATCCTTATCAAGTTTATGAGTCTTATGCGCTAGGCGCAGATTGTATTTTATTGATTATTGCAGCCTTGAGCCAGGTAGGCATAGAAGAACTAAATGGAATTGCCCGAGAGCTTGGTCTGGATGTGTTGATGGAAGTCCACAATGAAGAAGAGCTTGATAGAGCTTTATTGATTGATAATCCAATGATTGGAATCAATAATCGTAATCTGCATACCTTTGAAACAAGTCTTGATACAACCATCCAGCTCTTGAGTAAGATTCCAAAAAATAGAATTATTATTACTGAAAGCGGCATACTTCATTCAGACGATGTTGCCATCATGAAAAATCATGAGGTAAATGCTTTTCTGGTTGGTGAAACATTTATGCGTGCAGATGATCCAGGATTAAAATTATCTGAAATGTTTATGTAGGTTGAGGTGTTTAGTTTAGCTAAAAGCTATAAGTACATTAATTTTTTAAATTTTAACTTTCTTGAGGCCTTTTATTTTTATGAAAGCAAAGATTATATGGGATGGAGAGGTTAAATTTATAGCCGAGTCTGAGTCTGGACACAGGGTTGTCATGGATGGTCCTCCAGATTATGGCGGTGAAAATGCAGGGCCTCGACCTATGGAGATGATGTTGATGGGGATGGGAGGTTGCTCAGCTTTTGATGTGGTTCATATTTTGCAGAAAAGCCACCAAAGTGTAGCGACTTGCGTGGCAGAAATTACTGCAATCAGAGCCAAAGAAGTTCCTGCAGTATTTACTAAAATACACTTACATTTTCTGGTGTCAGGCGATAATCTAAAAGAAGGTATAGTGCGTAACGCAGTCAAGCTATCCGCTGAAAAATATTGCTCCGCTTCTATTATGTTCACCAGGGGTGGCGTCGAAGTTACTCACACATTCGAGATTGATAGCCCTAAAGTCTGAACAATTCCTATAGTTTTCTCCGACCCGAAAGTCTGATTATCAAAAATTATCAATTAAAAAAAGGCAGCTTACGCTGCCTATAAAAGGATACTGAGAAAGAAGAACAAACAAGATTTTCAATTTGATGGAATCGGTCCTGGAAAGCGATTCAATAATTTACTTATCTGTACGACAAGTATGCAGCATTTGATATACATAATTAAAATATATATGTATTATGTTATTTATAATTTATAAGAATAATTAATGGGGGGTCCTCTATAAAAATAGAGTGTGCCTATCATGCTTATAAAATTATATATGCTGTTGCCAGCATTCATCGACTATTATTCAAAATGGTAGTTTATCCCTTTAGTGCTAGCTAGCTTGGAGTATGACCTTGGATGCAAAACTATTATCTCGCATAGATCTTAATTTATTAGTAGCACTACAAAGGCTCTTAGAGGAAGAAAGTGTGACCAAGGCGGCCGAAAGGCTGTTTATCACACAGCCGGCTATGAGCAAAACATTACAACGTCTGCGAGAAACATTTAATGATCCTTTGTTTGTCAGAAGTGGGCGAGGATTGTCTCCTACTCCAAGGGCGATCGAACTAAAAAAAGAATTGCCAGCAGTTTTAGCAGCTATAACAACCCTGATGCTACAAGAAGAGTTTGATCCCCTTACTTTTGAGGGAGAGATATTCATTATGGCTGCTGAATTTATTGCCGTTCAAGTGATGCCAGCCTTAACTCAAAAACTAGCTAAGGAGGCACCATTAATGACTATCCGGCTGATGGGTGAAGACGCTAAAACCAAGATACCAGGCCTAGAAAAAGGTGATTTGGATTTTGCTATTGAAATTTCACGCTCAGATACTGAAGGCTGCCACGAGACCCCGCTAGGGGTCTTTACGCCAGCTGTATGGATGAACACTGGACACCCTTTGGCAAAGAAAGGGAAGCTTAAGCTGAATGAAATGCTAAATTACCCCTTTGTTCAGTATGCCCTGCTTCGATCACCATCTGGCGATACATCCCAACAAACACGTTTTGACTCACAATTAAGAGAGAAAGGCCTGAAGCGAAACAAGGTAATGATAACCGATCAACTGATGACTGCTTTAAATGTTTTGCGGGCAACAGATTGCTTGATGATGGGGACCATGCATGATTTAAAAATGGATGGCTCTACTTATGGGATCACCCGTAAGGCCTATCCAAAAGAATTAGACTTTGATGGCTTTATACCAATAGTGTTGGTACAGCATCCTAGGACCATTAAATCTACAGTACATCGCTGGATTAAACAGAAAATTATAGAAACGGTTTACCCGCCTTCAGCCGATAAATAACGTAAGAGTAAATCTAGGCCCTTAGATAAGATAACTAATTTTTGTCATCGCTTTAGACGCAGTGGTCATAAGTGATTTAGCTGGTGAAGGGAAAGCTATCCCTCCAGCCTTTAAGGCTGACTCCGCGTGTCGGGCCTCATCTTCGAGCATTCTTTCAACAATTATTCGACTCTTGGCGTCATTAGAGGGTAACTTTTGTAGGTGAACACTTAGGTGCTCGCAAACCTGATGTTCTGTGGCTGCAACAAACCCTAAACTAAGTTTATCGCTAACAAGACCGGCGATGGCACCAAGACCAAAGGACACAACATACCATAGGGGGTTTAGCATGCTAGGCTGCTCCCCAAGCTGAACCACGCGTTCTCGACACCAAGCTAGATGGTCCACCTCTTCGCTTGCCGCGTGCTCCATTTCATGCCGAACAGTAGTGAGTTTTGCTGTTAGGGCTTGCCCTTGATATAGGGCTTGAGCGCAAACTTCTCCAGTATGATTGACTCGCATTAATGCTGCAGATTGGCGTTTTTCTTCGCTGGTTAGCGCTTCTTCAGAAGTATTTTTTGCTGGAGAGGGTCGATTATGGACAGGGTTTTCCGATGTTATTGTTTTTAGAGCCAAGTCCACTTGAGCTAAAAAACCATCAATGGATGAAAGTCGTCTTGAGTTCATCAATGTTTCCAAATTACTATGTAAAGACAAGGGATTATAGCAAAATTATAAACTATATAGTTGGGCGTTAAAAATGAAAGTTAACAAACATGTAAATCTGGACAATGGAATTTATAGCGTTGATGCTCGATACATTTGTCCAGGCAATGCGTGCTGCTATTTGATGATCGAAGGCGATCAAGTCGCCATAATAGAAACAGGAACAGCCCGTACAGCAGAGGGAATCCATGAGGCCTTGATATCACTAGGGTTCGGAATTGAATCAGTTCGGTATATTGTTCCAACTCATGTGCATTTAGATCATGCGGGAGGAGCCGGTGTATTAATGCAAAGGTACCCTAATGCACAGCTAGCGGTTCACCCTAGAGGTGCGCGACATATGGTTAATCCAGACAAGTTGATTGAGGGGTCAAAAGCGGTGTATGGGGAAGAAAAATTTACCCAATTTTATGGAGAAATTATCCCAGTCTCTGCGGATCGAGTTTTGATCATCGAAGATGGAGAAAAGCTTTATTTAGAAAATAGAGTTCTAGAGTTTCGCCATACTCCTGGGCTTGCAGAACATCATTTCTGTATTTGGGATCAAGTTAGCCAAGGATGGTTTTCCGGAGATACATTTGGGATTTCATATGCATCGATGGCGAGCGACCTAGATCGGTTCATTATACCGACCACATCGCCAGTGCAGTTTGATCCAGATAAACTGTTAGCTTCTATAGAGCTGTTGATGAGTTATGACCCCAAAAGATTTTTTTTAACTCACAACAGTGTTGTTGAAGAGCCAGAAAAAAAAGCTGATTTGCTGCGCGAGCAGATTGAATGCTATCGAGAAATTGCCCATTCGCTTTGTCGTGAGCCGGATAGAGAGAAGAAAATTTTACTTGCAGTGAAGGAGATGACGTTAACTAGAATTTCCTCGGCCCTGCCGAGCTTAGACGTAGATGCAATGGAAGAATTATTAGAACTAGATTTTAGCCTAAATGCTCAAGGTATAGATATATGGATATCTAAACAAGAGCAGAAAAAGAAGTCAGATGTGTGAGCAAAATAGACACTATAAAGTTAATTTCTCTCTGTCTATTGCCCGATATCCAATATCATCACGAAAGAAAATATTGTTCCAAGAGATCTGGCTAGTGAGTTGATAGGCTTTTTTTTGTGCCTCGGTGACGTTATCTCCTAAACCAACTACACAAAGCACTCTGCCGCCATTGGTTGTTGTCTTGCCGCCAATACACTTTGTTCCCGCATGGAACACTTTTTCCGTGCCTGATGATTTTTCTGGCAACCCATATATTATATCGCCTGTATCATATGCATAAGGATAGCCTCCTGCGGCAAGCACAACACCAAGTGCTGACCTGGGATCCCATTCAAGGCTATGTTGATCTAGTTTTTTGTTTAGCGCTGCAACACATAGGGAAACTAGATCTGATTTAAGGCGCATCATGATGGGCTGCGTTTCTGGGTCACCAAAGCGACAGTTGTACTCTATTACTTTGGGTGTACCATCTGGCATGATCATTAGGCCGGCATAAAGAAAACCTGTGTAAGGATTACCTTCTGCTGCCATACCCAAAACAGTTGGCTTGATCACCTCCTCCATAATACGATTATGGATTTTAGTTGTTACAACAGGTGCTGGAGAGTAGGCGCCCATGCCTCCAGTATTTGGACCCTTGTCATTGTTATCTCGAGCCTTATGGTCTTGTGAGGTTGCCATTGGTAGTATATTTTTTCCGTCAGCAATAACAATAAAACTTGCTTCTTCCCCTGCTAGGAATTCCTCTATGACAATTCGGTGACCCGCCTCACCAAAAACATTGCCAGCCAGCATGTCGCTGACAGCTCGCTTTGCTTCATCAAGTGTCATTGCAACCACTACACCTTTTCCTGCAGCCAACCCGTCAGCCTTCACTACGATAGGCATATTTTTTGTATGAAGATAAGCAATAGCCGGCCCTATTTCAGTGAATTTTTGATATTCGGCAGTAGGAATACTGTGCCTGGCAAGAAAATCTTTAGCAAAAACTTTTGAGCCTTCTAGCTGCGAAGCCCTCTTGCTGGGACCAAAAACGGGCAGGTTTCGGTCTGAAAAAAAATCTACAATACCATCTACTAAAGGTTGCTCTGGACCTACGATAGTTAAATTCACCTTGTTATCTTCAGCAAAAAAAGCTAACTTTTCGAAGTTGCTTGGATCTATAGCTAAATTAACTACTTTTGGTTCTAGCTGAGTACCGGCATTCCCTGGCGCCACAAAAACTTTTTTAACGGCGTGATTTTGTGCAACCTTCCATGCCAAGGCATGTTCTCGTCCGCCAGAGCCAATTATCAAAATATTCATGGATTTTTCTCTTTGCAAAGGAAGGATCTATTCTTAGTGGCGGAAATGTCTGATCCCAGTAAAGACCATTGCCATGCCGTGCTCATTTGCAGCAGCGATAACCTCTTCATCTCTAATTGAGCCGCCTGGTTGAATCACACAGCTAATGCCTTCGCTGCCAGCATTATCGAGACCATCTCTAAAAGGAAAAAATGCATCAGACGCCATAACCGAGCCTTTGATTTCAAGGCCTGCATGCGCTGCTTTTATTCCAGCAATTCGTGCCGAATTTATACGACTCATTTGGCCGGCACCAACGCCAATAGTCCGGTTATTTTTTGTATAAACGATAGCGTTGGACTTAACCATTTTTGCGACCTTCCAGGCAAAAATCATTTCATCAAGTTCTTTGTCAGTAGGTTTTCGCTGGGTAACCACTCGCAAATCTTCTCGAGCGATCATCTCGTTATCTCTGTCTTGAATGAGCAGACCTCCACTGACGCGTTTAAAGTCAAAACCTTGGGGTCTTTCTTGTCCCCATTCTCCGCACTCTAAAAGGCGAACGTTCTGTTTGCTGCTGATGATGCGTTTAGCTTCTTCAGAAATACTTGGCGCTATGATGACTTCTACAAATTGACGTTCACAAATAGCCATAGTAGTTTTTTCATCGAGCTCTCGATTAAAGGCAATAATTCCACCAAAAGCTGACTCTGGATCGGTGCTAAAAGCTAGATCATAGGCTACGTTGATATTTTTTGCGACTGCAACACCGCAAGGATTGGCGTGTTTTACGATGACACAGGCAGGCTGATCGAACTGCTTGACACACTCCAGTGCAGTATCTGTGTCAGCGATATTGTTATAAGAAAGCTCTTTGCCTTGTAGTTGTTTTGCAGTTGCAATGTTGACTTCAGTTGTATTCTTCTCTACATAAAATGCTGCATTTTGATGTGGATTTTCTCCGTAGCGCATTTCTTGGGCTTTCATGTATTGCATGTTGAAAGTGTTAGGGAAGCCAAGTTTTTCGGTATTAGTATTACGAGCACCAAAATGGTTGGCAATTATGCCGTCATAGGCGGCTGTATGTTCAAATGCTTTTACCATTAGATCATAACGAGTCTTGTAGCATGTGCAGCCATTTTTGCTGTTCATTTCATCTAGCACTAAATCATAGTCTCGGGCGTTAACAATTATTGCCACATCTTTATGATTTTTTGCTGCGGATCTGATCATAGTTGGACCGCCGATATCTATATTTTCAATTGCGGCAGGCAAACTACAGGCTGGATCAGCAACAGTAGCAGCAAAGGGATAGAGGTTGAC
>CAWUVO010000028.1:0-5929 GCA_963925965.1 uncultured Porticoccus sp.
GCGAAGGCAAGGTTATAGCATTGATTCTGAGGGGGGAATTAGTTGATAGCGTTTCTGAGGGTGATGAAGCTACCATCGTACTCAATAGCACTTCTTTCTATGCTGAGTCTGGTGGACAGATTGGAGATCACGGGTGTTTGCGATCTGATTCTAGCGAGTTTAAGGTCAATGATTGCCAAAAACAGGACTCGCATTTTTTGCATATTGGTATAGTGGTTTCAGGGGCTATTAGTGTGGGGCAAAAACTCGATTCATTAGTTGATGCTCGCGATCGTTTGGCTACGGGGCTTAATCATTCCGCTACTCATTTGTTGCATGCGGCTTTAAGGCAAACCTTGGGGGAACATGTTGTGCAAAAAGGATCGCTAGTTGACAGTAGTCGCCTTCGTTTTGATTTTAGCCATACTGAAGGCATTTCACTCGAACAACGGAAATCCATAGAAGGGATTATCAACGCAGAAATTCGTCGAAATACAGTAGTGAAAACTGATATTTGCGATATGAAGACAGCTCAGAATAAAGGTGCTATGTCTTTATTTGGTGAAAAATATGGCAATGAGGTGAGAGTGTTGACTATGGGGGATAGCTTTTCCGTAGAATTGTGTGGCGGAACTCATGTTCTAAGTACCGGCGATATCGGCCTGTTCAAGATTGTTTCTGAGGTAGGTATTGCTGCAGGCATTCGTCGCATTGAAGCAGTGACCGGTGAACATGCGTTAACTTACGTTAATAAGTTAGAATACGATTTGGAGACTGTATGTCATACCCTCAAAGCCAGTCCTGATAATGTTGCGCAAAAAGTGACGGCTTTATTGCTTGAATCTAAAGAATTAGAAAAACAAAATGCTCGACTGAAAGGAAAAATGGCTAACCTGGCCGGCGTTGAGCTGCTTTCTGCGGCTAAGGAAATAAAAGGTATTCATGTGTTATCGGCGATTATTGACGGGGTAGATCCCAAAACACTCCGTGATACAGTGGATCAGTTAAAACACAAACTGGGTAAAAGCGTAGTGATGCTGGCAACAATCGATAAAGATAAAATTTCCCTAGTTTCTGGTATTACCCAAGATATCTCCAAGCAGATCCATGCCGGTGATTTAATGGGTTTTGTTGCCTCCCAGTTAAATGGTAAAGGTGGAGGTCGTCATGATATGGCTCAAGGGGGAGGTACAAATATTAAGGCACTACCAGAAACAATTAACTCCGTTTTCGGTTGGGTCGAAGAAAAATTAAACAATTGAAACCTTGGGTTGATCAATAGCTAGCTTTGTATAAGCGTTATACCTTAACTTCCATAGTGTTTTGTTGTTTAATTGCCACCTTTTTGTAGGTTGCTTTTAGCTTGTTGCGAGAGATTTAGCTCAGTATACAATCTGCAAAAGAAATAATATCTTAGAGTTTAGGCTATATATGAGTTTACTGGTTCAGAAATTTGGTGGCACTTCAATTGGGACTATTGAAAAAATTGAGGCTGTAGCTGAAAAAATTTGCGACGCTCGGAAGCGTGGCGACGATATAGTTGTAGTAGTCTCTGCTATGAGTGGCGAAACTAATCGGCTAATTGCACTAGCAAATGGTATCCAAAAAAATCCCAGTTCTCGCGAAATGGATGTGTTGGTTTCTACTGGAGAGCAAGTCACAATTGCTTTGTTGAGTATGGCGCTGCATAAACGCGGTTGTGCAGCCAAATCCTATATTGGATCACAGGTGCGCATTCTTACAGATAGCGCGCATTCTAAAGCTCGGATTGAAGCCATTGATTCTCATCGTATGGAGAAAGATCTTGATGAGGGCAAAGTAATAGTAATTGCTGGATTTCAAGGCGTTGATGAGCACGGAAATATTACAACATTGGGGCGGGGTGGTTCTGATACTACTGCTGTAGCTTTGGCTGCTGTATTGAAGGCAGATGAATGTCAAATTTATACGGATGTAGATGGTGTTTACACAACAGATCCTCGGGTGGTCAAAAATGCTCGGCGTTTGGATCATATTACTTTTGAAGAAATGCTCGAAATGGCCAGTCAAGGCTCTAAGGTATTGCAGATAAGAGCCGTAGAATTCGCCGGGAAATACAAAATTCCTCTCAGGGTTCTATCTAGCTTTAAAGAGGGTCCTGGCACTTTAATTACACTTGAGGATGATGACAATATGGAAAAGCCTGTTGTTTCTGGTATCGCTTTTAATCGTGATGAAGCTAAGATTACGGTGCGAGGGATTCCTGATATTCCTGGGAGCGCCGCTCGAATTTTAGGTGCAATTGGTCGAGCCAATATCGAGGTTGATGTGATTGTACAGAACGTCGCCCAAGATAAGACAGCATCTTTAACATTTACCGTCCACAGAGATGAAATGAAGAAGGCGGAAGCTGTATTGAATAAGGTTGCAATGGAATTAGGTGCAACTTCAGTGGAAGCTGATGCCAATATTGCCAAACTGGCTTTGGTTGGCGTGGGAATGCGTTCTCATGCAGGCGTCGCTGCGACTATGTTTGATACTCTAGGTAGAGAGAATATTAATATTCAGATGATCAGCACATCAGAAATTAAAATCACGGTTGTGATTGCCGAGGATTTTTTAGATTTGGCGGTGAGATCATTGCACAGTGTGTTTGAGTTAGATGACGATGCTAGGCCTTTAAAATAAAATTTTTGGGTTAGCTATTAAGCATGCAAATAAATAAAACTAAAGTTGCCTGATCGGCTTTGATTTTTGAGGAGGTGTTGTTATTATGCCGCCTCGAATTTAGGTGCTCTTTTTGGATTTATCAGTTATTGAGAGTTACATATTCTGGAGAGGTGGCCGAGTGGCTGAAGGCGCGCCCCTGCTAAGGGTGTATAGGCTAATACCCTATCGAGGGTTCGAATCCCTCTCTCTCCGCCATTTATTAAAAGTTAAAATATTAAAAGTTAAAAAATAAAAAAATATACAAAGCAGGCTAATTCTAGCATCTGCCTTCTTGGTCGCTAAAAAATTATACTTTATTGAAATAATTAGTGAGTTTATTGGATAAAATTAGACCTTGTTTGAATATTATTGATTACTATAGTGACTATAGTATAAATAGAAGCAAATTTTTTTATGGTTTGAGCAGTTAGCTATCTTTGCAAGAATTAGATCGATTGCTAACTTTCTTAGATGCTCGTAGAATATTTGCCCTCATGGGTCTCAATAAAAGAGACCTGTTTATAAATTTTAGTACTTAAGAACGAAGGTAGCTCGATATGGGAATGCTCATTAATATCGATAACGGCGGCACCCTCACAGATATATGTGTGCTGAAAGATAATGATTTTTATAAAACAAAGACGCTCACCACCCCTTATGATTTAAGCAAATGCTTTTTTGACGGACTGAAAGATGTCTCAAAAGCCATATATGGCGAAGAGAATGTTTCTCGGTTGCTTGCTGAGGTTGATCATATAAGATATTCAACCACTCAAGGCACTAATGCTATTGTGGAACGCAAGGGTCCCAAGCTAGGAATCGTTGTCAATAAAGGGCATGCAGATTTAATTAACCTGATGAGAAAGCAAGATCAAGATTTGTTTGATTTTTTTGTGGGCGATCGCGTGGAAGAAATAGAGCTAACTGATTTGCAGGATGCAGAGCGCGCAGCTGAAACCACAACTGCTATTACTCGATTGACTGCAAGAGGAGCAAATCGGGTTGTGGTCTGTTTTGATGCTGATAAAGCAACTCAATATGAGTCTCAGTTTAAAAGAATTGCCTTTGATAACTACCCTCGGCATCTTTTGGGTGCTGTTCCTATGCTATTTGCTAGCGAGTTGGCCGAAGATGTTTCTCCTAGCCGTCGTGGTTGGACAGCGCTAATTAACTCTTTTCTGCATCCTGCGATGGAAAGTTTCCTGTACAACGCAGAAAATCGTTTACGTGAATATCGAACAAAAAATCCATTACTTATTTTTCGTAATGATGGCGATGCATCTCGAGTTGCTAAAACTATCGCACTAAAAACATATAGTTCTGGGCCTCGTGGTGGAATGGAAGGCGTTAAAGAATTTAGCAAGCAGTATAAACTTCCTAATGTGGTCTCTATGGATATTGGTGGGACCACCACAGATATTGGGCATATAGTAAATCATACCGTAAAAGAATCACGTCATGGCAGTGTGGAAGGGGTGCCTATTTCGTTCAGTCTTTGTGAGATAGCAAGTCCGGGTGTTGGCGGAAGTTCTATTTTATCTGTCAACGGGAAAGATATTAAGGTGGGACCAGAAAGCGTAGGCGCAGTGCCTGGACCAGCAAGTTTTGGTCGTGGCGGCAAAGAATCTACGATGACAGATGTCAATCTTTTGACGGGACTGCTTGATCCCCAAACTTTTTTTGGTTGCGGATTGAAGCTTGATATTGACAGAGCTCGTGCTGCTATAGAAGAAA
Source organism: uncultured Porticoccus sp. (assembly GCA_963925965.1). GTDB lineage: Bacteria > Pseudomonadota > Gammaproteobacteria > Pseudomonadales > Porticoccaceae > Porticoccus. The sequence continues at coordinate 4,402 of CAWUVO010000028.1, forward strand.
ATATTGCTACTCCTTTGGGCATCTCTTCTGACGAGGCTCTTCTTAAATTACGTGATGCTTATGATCAAAAAGTTGCTGATGAGCTAACTGCTTTCGTTACTGTTTCTGATGAAACTGTCTTGCTAGCATTTGGTGGGGCCGGCCCAATGAGCGCTTGTGGCATAGCCGATAAGTCTAGCATTAAAACTGTGTTTATCCCAAAAACTGCGGCAGTTTTCAGCGCCTACGGTATCGGGTCTTGTGACATAGGGCAAAGCTACGCAGTTGTTCTTGCTGACTACAAAAATGAGACATTAAAGTTAGCATATGCCGGCTTGTCAGAGAAGGCTGGCCGCGATATGTTTGCAGAGGGTTATGCTGAAGGCGATTATCAAATTACCGCACAGCTTGTTGGCGCAAGCAAGGATAGCGAGGTTACCCATGTGCTGGCCAATGAGATTGCATTTCCTAAATCTTTGTCTGGTTCAGACTCGGTCACATTAGAATTGTCTGCTAGAAAGATGCTCAGAGTAGAGAGTGAATTGCAGGCTAAAGTGTCCAAGGGTACTGCGGCAAAACAAGATAATGTTCGATCCATTTTTGGAGATAACGGAGAGTGGAGCGACTTACCAGTTTATGGCGTGATTAGCATGAAGCCTGGCGATCATGGTGCTGGTCCAGCAGTTATTGAAGAGGAATACTTTACATGCTTGGTTCGCCAAGGATGGAGTTTTGTTGTAACTGAATTGGGCGACATTTGCTTAACAAAGGGAGCCAAATAATGAAAGTGTTAATGACTGAATATCTTCGAATAGATTTAGATTCAGAGAATTGGGAATGCCGTGTATGTGATCATACGGTCGGTCCAGCCCGCGAAAATTATAAAGAAGGCTTATTGGTGTACAAGAGAGACCCAGAAGATATCCATCCTTCTGTTATCGATCCGGAAAAATATAATTTCACTTTTTGTCCTGATAAAGACTGGGTGAATATCTATGAATTTTACTGCCCGTCCTGCGCCACTCAGGTGGAGGTTGAGTACACCTTCCCTGGGCATATGCCGCTTTATGATATGGAGGTGGATGTAGATGCTCTTAAAGAGCAGTGGAGTACAAGAGAGGAACTTACGGAGCCTACAACAGGTCCTAATGTTCTGGTAGACAGGACTCACGGCCATAATCATTAATGCAGCGGATTTACTCTCTTGCAGGAAGATAATCCATAAGCTTTAAAGTTTTAGGAAATAAAATTATGAAACGTATATCTGTAGATATCGGTGGTACTTTTACTGACTGCTTTGTAGTGTGGGACAACAAGTACATCGAAACTAAAGCGCTGACGACACACCAAAACCTTGCATTGGGTTTTAATGAAGCCCTTGAAAAAGCCTATCAAGAACTTGGCGTGGACATGGAAGAGCTTCTAGCAGGCGTTGACTCGGTTCGTTACGCAACCACGTTAGGCACTAATGCCTTGATTGAGCATAAGGGCCCTCGTATGGGCATGCTGGTAACGGCTGGCTATGAGGCAATGGTGCCCCTGAGTAGGG
>CAWUVO010000029.1:0-3472 GCA_963925965.1 uncultured Porticoccus sp.
CGAAATTCGTTTTGCATTTGATGGCGATGCTGTGTTATTTTCTGATGCATCAGAGCGGATATATAAACAAGATGGACTTGATGCTTTTACAGAAAATGAAAAAGTATCCGCAAGGCAACCAATGGATGGTGGTCCTTTTAAAAATTTTCTTTATGCACTACAAGCACTGCAAGCAGAATTTCCACAGAAAACCTGCCCTATCAGAACTGCTCTGGTTACCGCTCGATCTGCTCCAGCGCATGAACGGGTAATAAGGACTCTTAGGGCTTGGGATATTCGCATTGATGAGTCATTATTTCTTGGTGGTTTGGAGAAAGGTCAATTTCTGAAGTCTTATGGCGCAGATGTATTTTTTGACGACCAACAAAAACATTGTGATTCAGCCAAGTCTCATGTTGCTACAGGGCATGTTCCTCACGGTATTGCTAACGAAGAAAACAGCTAGCTCACCCGTATCAATATATTATAAATTTAACCCCTATTCCTAGCAAAATTGAGGCTAAAATTGGCTGCAGGACATGGCTAGGAATTTTTGCTGCTAACTTTGTCCCTAGATGGATGGCAGGCAGTGAGCCTACTAGTAGGCTCATCAATAAGGTTAGATCAACATTTCCCAGAAGGAATAAATGACTTAGTCCTGCTATCAGAGTTAAAGGAACCGCGTGAGCAATATCTGTCCCGATTACCCTTAATGCCGGTAATCTAGGGTACAATATCATTAGAAGAGCAGCGCAAAAAGCGCCAGCACCAACCGAAGATAGAGTCACAAAAACCCCTAAAATAACACCAACACTAAAAGTTATCTTTTTGGTGCACCCCTGAAAAAAAGAACCCGACGTACCTTGTGGTTTATCAGACATATCCTTTAAAAATCGATTAAACAATATGACTAAAGCGGTCACCACAAGCATCACCCCAAGGCTTATGGTTAGCAGCGGTCGATAGTCTTCTGCATTAGTAAATACCTGGCTAAGGAAGATAACGGTGATGATTGATGCCGGAATACTTCCGGCAGCCAAGCATGCAACGAGATCCCATTGAATACTTTTTTGTCGAGCGTGGGCGATAACTCCGCTCGACTTAGTGATGGAGGCGTAAAGTAAATCTGTTCCAATAGCTACATTATAAGGTATGCCAAAAAGAATAAGCAGAGGGGTCATGAGTGATCCCCCGCCAACACCTGTCATGCCTATAACGAGTCCCACAAAAGCACCTGAAGCTACGTATAGTAGAAAGTCCATCAGTATTTAAGTTTCCATATCTGCATGAAAGGCTGGCAACTCTACCAACTTATAACTATTCTTCAAAGTAATAGTTTCTTATATTTTTTGGGTTGCTGTTCTCAAAATGGCATTCATTGGGATGTCGCAACAACAAAAGTGAATTGCTTGAAATTTTTAAAGAAAATCTAGGTCTGGATTGTCATTAAGGATTTCTTTAAGTTCATCTTTTTCTGTAATTCTTTGATTTAAAAACTCTTTTACAAATTTGAAGTATACAGTGTAGACTTCAGGCGGACTATCTTCCTGCTCAACAATAAAAAAAGGTGCCCTATCAACCTTGTATAGTGCTGCTAGTATCATTCCGGGGGAGTTGGAGTCGCGCTCATCAGCAACTATCACTTGATCTATGAACCTATTTTGGTCCGCGGCATTAATTTTATCTTGTACTTCGTTGCATTTTTTACAGAAACTTCCATCTAATTGAATTTTTTTCACGAAGGTGATTTTCATAGTATATATCTTGAGCCGCAAGCTACCAAGCTGTAGTTTTTTAGTTTTTATTTCTTCGTGTTAACGTCATGCAGGCCGCATTCTTTTGCAGTTGCTTCCTCCCACCACCATCGACCTTCTCTCTCATGTTGTCCTGGCCCTGTAGGTCTAGTGCATGGCTCGCATCCAATACTTACAAAGCCTTTGTCATGCAGCTCGTTGTATGGCAGATTATTTTGGCGAATATACGCCCACACTTGCTGAGACGTCCAGTTGGCTAGAGGATTAAACTTCACTAGTTTCTCTTGGGGGCGAGAAAAAGCCATGTCATCTTGAATTACGGGAATAGCAGATCGAGTCCCTGGGCTTTGGTCACGTCTTTGTCCTGTAATCCAGGCATCTAGAGTTAGCAGCTTGCGACGCAATGGCCCTATTTTGCGAATACTACAGCATTCTTTGTGGTCATCATTATAGAAGCTGAATAAGCCTTTTTCACGAACTAGGTTATTTAGTGCTACTGTATCTGGAAATACTATGTCAATTTTAACTGAATAATGATCTCTAACTTTTTCGAAAAATCGATAAGTTTCTGAATGGAGTCTTCCCGTATCAAGAGAAAAAACTTGAACTTTACCAGGAGCGACTTTATGAGCCATATCTATCAAGACTACATCTTCAGCACCGCTAAAAGAAATAGCAATATTTTTGAATTCACTTAAGGCGTAAGCCATGATTTCTTCTGGAGTCTGCTCTGAAAGCTGCAAGTCTATGTCTACTGTTGGTAAGATTTTATCTGACATTGAATTATTTAATATCCTGTAAAGACAAATAGTGTTGAAATGATACCAGAGCTAGGACTAAAGAAGAATAATCAGATGATGTATGATTAATATATTATTTTTTATAGCAGTTTTATTTTTTAGTGTTGCTGAGAGCATATTGCACTACTTCTGTGAACTGGATAAAGTGACCAATTATGGGTTTATTTTTGCCGCCTAACTGAGGAATATTTTGTGGAGATTGCATGTTTGGACCTAGAGGGCGTATTGATCCCAGAAATATGGATCGCATTTTCTGAAAAAACTGGCATTAATGAACTCAAAAGAACCACGCGTGATGAACCTGATTACGATGTGTTAATGAGGTATAGGCTGGATATCTTGAAAAAAAATGGTCTTGGTTTGACTGAAATTCAGGGGGTGATTGAAACCTTGTCTCCTCTTGATGGAGCAAAAGACTTTGTAAGCTGGTTGCGCGAACGCTTTCAGGTTGTAATTCTTTCAGATACTTTTTATGAGTTTGCGCAACCGTTGATGAGACAGTTGGATTTCCCAGCATTATTTTGTCACACGCTAGAGGTCGATGAGGATAATAATGTGGTAGGCTATGCATTACGGCAAGCTAACCCTAAGCGTCAAGCAATTGTAGGCTTCAAAAGTATGTATTACCGGACTATTGCGGCAGGTGATTCTTATAATGACACCACTATGCTAGCTGAAGCAGATGTGGGAATTTTATTTCATGCCCCTAAAAAAGTAATTGATGAGTTTCCTCAATTTCCTGCAGTAAGCGACTTTGAGTCGCTAAAAAAAGAATTTATCAAAGCAAGCAATCGAAATCTGAGCTTGTGAGACGCTTTGTATTTAACTGCAGGCCCTTATGGTTGACTGTCAATCTCTTGGGTTGTGTTTGATTTTATCAGCAAGCTGATTTTATCAAATGTTTCTTGGTATTCGTCTGTTGCATTTGAGTCTGCAACT
>CAWUVO010000030.1:0-6779 GCA_963925965.1 uncultured Porticoccus sp.
TTTCCACCTATTGCAAATTTATTTTCGTACTGCTGAGCCCCTTTGAAAAACTCTGCAATTAAGGTTTCCAATACCGTCAACTTATCAGCAAAAAAAATGGCCATCAATATAGTTGATGTGGCGCTCATTGCTACAATGAAAATCAGAACCTCAGACCATGAAGATCTCAACCTCATTAACTCTGAAGCTAGCCATACACAGACAACACTTACAATAGATAGCAGTGTCACGATAGCGTTAGCGTCGTTACTGGTAAAGAGGATTGCTAGTAATGGCATTAGCGCCCAGAGTGCCAATAAAAATCCCTCTGATGATCCTCTAGTTAACGTAACCAGAGAAACTGCAGCCGGAGAAATAAAGGGAGCAAGGTTGCCAAAAAAAGCAACTAATCCGGCTTGCATGCGACCGCGCATAATAAACTCAGCTAAGGTCCGCATCAGAGAATCTCTTCTACTCGCTATGACTGTCGGTATAAGGCAGTAGTGCCACATAACGAGCACGTTTAATAGCAGTTGACAGTTGCCTCTGATACTTAGCTTTGGTACCAGTAATACGACTTGGTACAATTTTCCCTGTTTCAGAAATATACTGTTTTAGCATCTCAAGATCTTTATAGTCTATCGAGTCAGCGCCTTCGACGCTAAAACGACAGAACTTACGACGACGGTTGAATCGAGCCATTATTTACTCTCCTTTTCCGTTGATTCATCAGCAGACTTTTCTGCAGGCTCATCAGCTGGTTTTACAGTTTCTGCAGGCTCATCAGCTGGCATTTTAGTTATCTCAGTCTGTTTTGGGGGTTCAGCGGGAGTCGCTCTGTTAGAATTCGCTTCTGAACGCTCGCGACGATCTGATCTCTCAGACTTGTCGGCCTTTAAAATGTAAGATTCTTCAGTAATAGCTTCTTTGCAGCTAAAGACCACGCTTCTAATGACGGCATCGTTGTAACGAAAATTAGTATTCAATTCTTGCAATACATCCTGATTACATTCAATGTTCATTAGCACATAATGAGCTTTATGAATTTTGTTTATAGGGTAAGCTAAATGGCGTCTACCCCAATCTTCTAGGCGATGGATCTTCCCATTACCGCTAGCAATGGTACTGGAATAGCGCTCGATCATCCCAGAAACCTGATCGCTCTGGTCTGGATGAACCATAAATAATATTTCGTAATGACGCATTTTACCTCCTTACGGGTAAATAGGTGCTCGCCCAATGCGATGCAACAAGGAGTATCTCGCTCTAAGTAGAACAAGGGCGCGCATTCTACGGTGAGAACCTTGGTATTTCAAGTATAAATCGAGGGTATATAGCTTTATTGGAATCTATTTTAGATACAGAATTTCAGCTTCAAGGCTGAATTAAAAAATGAAAGATAACCATATAAGGGGTAACTGGTGTAGAAAATTATTTTTCGCTCTTATTTCTGGCTATCTCAGCTGCAACCCAAAATCCTGCGATATTACTTTGCCATCGAGGTAAAATTGAAGTGATGACAACCTGCTCTAATGCCACCCAAATATAAAATAACAACACACCTCGTAAGAACGCAGTATCCCCCAAGAGGGTCGCTACAAAATAAGCTGGCGCAATTGCGATAGATGCAATTTTAGCCGCAAATGTATGATAGTTAGGAAAACAACCGAATCTTGACCCGCAGACTAACAATGGAACAATCCAACAACTAAAAGAGATAATTAAACAACTAAGTTCGCTATAAAAAATTTCTGGCCACAGCATTAATAACCCAAGCAGCATGACTGAGTATGTAATTAAGTCAGCCCAACTATCCAACCTAACGCCAAATTCTGTTACTTGATTGAGGCGTCGGGCCAAATATCCATCTAAGCAGTCTGTAGTTAATGAAAAAGCTAGAACCCATAAAAAAATATCCGCCTGCTTTTCTATCACCAGATAAACAAGAACTGGAGCCAAGGCTACTCTAATTGAGCTAACCACATTAGGAAAATTTAGAACAAAATTATCAGTAGCCGCCTGATTATTTTTGATCACCCTATCTATAGCTTTTCCTTTCTTTAAACCCATATCACAACCCAACGTCAATCTTTCATTGCCTTTGTCTTTGTCTTAGAGCCTCAAACAAACAGATGCCCGTGGCAACAGAAACATTTAAGCTGCTGACAAGCCCCATCATAGGAAGTTTGGCCAATATATCGCAATTCTCTCTTGTTAGACGACGTAAACCCTTTTCCTCTGCACCCATGACAATGGCCAATGGGCCTTTCAAGTCTGTCTCATAAATTAATTGCTCTGCTTCGTCTGCAGCACCTATTATCCAGACACCTCTTTCTTGAAGTTGTTTTAATGTTCGAGATAAGTTTGTAACAACAATGAGCGGGATTATTTCTGCTGCACCACTAGCAACTTTTTGCACTGTTGGTGTTACACCGACGGCATTATCTTTGGGCACAATTATCGCCTGAATACCCGCCGCCTCAGCTGAACGCATGCAGGCACCAAGATTATGAGGGTCTGTTATTCTATCTAAAATCAACAAAAATGGAGGTTGATTCAAACAATTCAAAAGTTCAAATAAATAATTCTCGTCTTGAACTCCAGCCCCCTCACAAAGAGCTACTACGCCTTGATGAGGGCCATTTGATAGAACGTCTAAATCTGACCGCAGAACCCAAGTAACCGGGATATCCTGAAGTTCGGCTAAATTGATAATTTTTCTTAATCTCTGATCATCACGTCCTTTTTGGACTTTTAATTCTTGAATTTTTGATCCTGAAGTTTTCAATACAGACTGGACAGCATGCAATCCAAACAACCACTCGCATTCATGGCTACATTTTTCTTTTGTATCTTCAGTCATTAACGGCCTGCCTAATTAAGCTTATTTTTTTATTTTCTTTCCAGGATACTTTTTTCTGCTAGAGCTAATTTTTTTAGATAATTTTTTAATATACCCAGTAGTTTTTTCGCTTTTTTTTTGCTCTTTTTCTACAAGCTCGAAATCAATTTTTCTTTCATCTAAATCAACTCTAGCAACTCTGACCCTGAGTTTATCGCCAAGACGAAACATCCTACCAGTTCTCTCCCCTACCAAACGATGATGAGCCACTTCATGATAATAATAATCTTTTGGCAAACCGGTTATATGAACCAAACCCTCAATATACATTTCACTTAACTGCACAAATAATCCAAACCCAGTAACCGAAACAACAACACCGGAAAATTCTTCACCCACACGAGATACCAAAAATTCACATTTAAGCCAATTAACAACATCTCGAGTGGCTTCATCTGCTCTTCGCTCTGTCATTGAGCAATGCTCGCCAGCAGCTGCTAGGGATTTCTCATCATAAGGATATATCTGGGCTTGACTTAAAACTGGAGCGCCTTCGACCACATGCGCATGCAGGGCTTTTAGTTTCTTGCGAATTAAATATCGAATCGCTCTATGCACCAAAAGATCAGGGTAGCGACGAATAGGGGAAGTGAAGTGCGTATACTCAGCGTAATTTAAACCAAAGTGACCATCATTTTCTGACGTATAGGCGGCCCTGTTCATTGACCGTAATATGACTGTCTGAATAACACTGGCATCTGGGCGCCCAAACGTCCGGGAAAGGATTTCTTGGAAATCTTTAGGGCTGAGATCATCTCCGCCCGGCAAACCCAAGCCTAATTCTCCCAAAAACTCTCTAAGATTGTCTAATTTTTCCTGCCTAGGTCCTTGGTGAGAGCGATACAGTGCAGGAATTTTATTTTTTTTCAAAAATTTAGCCGCACAAACATTAGCGCAAAGCATGCACTCTTCAATTAATCTATGAGCCTCTGTTCGGATAATTGGGGTTATTTCTTGAATTTTTCGCTCCGCATCAAAAATAATCTGGGCTTCATGAGATTCAAATTCAATAGCTCCCCTTAGTTTTCTTGCTTTAAATAGCTCAGAATAAAGATCTGTTAGGTTATCTATGTGCTTGGTTATCAGGTGAAACTGTTTTCGAACGCCGCTCCTGATATCACCTTTTTGGGCTATAATTCCTGCTACTTGAGTGTATGTGAGGCGAGCATGAGAATGGATCAGCCCCTCAAAAAATTTAAATCGCGTCACACTTCCATTTTTGTCTAGCGTCATTTCACAAACTAAGGTTAAGCGGTCCACATGGGGCTTCAGCGAACACAAACCATTGGATAATTTTTCTGGCAACATAGGTATAACATGTTGAGGAAAATATACAGAATTTCCTCTTTCGTATGCCTCCTTATCCAGAGCTTTTGATACAGGAACATAGTGGGATACATCCGCAATGGCAACATATAATAACCAGCCGCCTCGGCCACGCGGCTCACAATATACTGCATCATCGAAGTCTCGAGCGTCTTCGCCATCAATTGTTACAAATGGCAAATGGCGTAAATCTACTCTAGATTTTTTATCCTTTTCTGAGACCTCATCACTAATAGACTCAACATCGCTCAATACCAAATCAGGCCATACGCTTGGAATACCATAATTATGTACAGCAATATCAATTTCCATTCCTGGAGCCAGATGCCCTCCCAGAACATGAATAATATGGCCAGCGGGCAGATTATTCCTGCTCGGCTGCACAACAACTTCGACCACTACAATTTGTCCTGATTCTGCATTATTGCTCTGGCCAACAGGAATCATAATATCGTGGGTAATTTTTGGATTATCAGGCCTGACAAACTGAATACTGTTCTCCATGAAGAATCGACCGACCAAAGTCGTTGTTCTATGCTCTATCACTTCGACAATAGATCCTTCTTGTCGACCGCGCTTATCTGTCCCAGCAACTCTGACAAGGACCTCGTCTCCATGCAAAACTCTCCGCATTTGACGACTAGATAGGTATAAATCCCCCCCTCCATTCGCATGTGTAACGAAACCAAAGCCCTCTGGGTGACCAATAACCCTGCCTTTTATAAGATTCATTTTATCCAAAGCACCATAAGCATGGCCACGATTTTTGACCAGCTGCCCATCTCGTTCCATTGCAATTAGACGACGTCTGATTGCCTCACAAGCGCGTTCATCGTGTATGCTAAAATCTAAACATAATTCCTCATGGGTAAGTGGACCTAGGCTTTTACTGAGAAAATCAAGGATGTACTCTCGGCTGGGTATAGGGTTGTCGTACTTCGCAGCCTCTCTTCCAGCAAAAGAATCCTTATTGATATGTTTTTTCATTTTTTCTTCATTAAATGATACTGTTCTTACGAGATGGTTTTTTTATTTTCAATAATGATCAAATTACTGCATGCTATCAAAACATATTGTTCTAAAATTAACCAACCACTTATAAAAAAACAAAGTGACATGACATGAACTATAAGAACATGTGCCTAAGCGTCTTAGCAATAATAAGCTTATTTTTATATCAATTCATATCATCCGATGATGACCATAAAGACAAAATTATCTCAGTTGCTGACAAAAAAGCATACTTTCATAAAATAATATTGCCAGCTATCGACGAAATATTCGATGAACGCATGCTAATTTATAAAGAAATCAAAGTTTTAGAAAAAAATAATGCCATCTCAGAAATACAATTATTAATTAAAAAATACAACAGTGCTAACCTAAAAGAACTTAAGCAGCGGGTATACCCGCACCCTAAGAGTATTGCTATAGCCCAAGCAGCAATGGAGAGCGCCTGGGGAACTTCTCGATTCGCCAAAGAAGCCAATAACTATTTTGGTATTTGGTCTTTTAGTGAGAAGGATGACCGTATCTCCGCTAACGAAAAAAGAGGCTCTAAAACTATTTGGCTAAAAAAATACTCTTCTGTTTCCGATAGCGTCCGTGACTATTATGATCTTATAGGCAACGGGAAGGCATTTAAGGAATTCAATCGACAGAAACTTCTCACCAAGAATCCACTTGAGTTAGTCAAATACTTAGATAAATATTCTGAGAAAGGCGCCGAATATGGCAATGAGCTAACTAAGATTATCAACTACAATGGCTATTTTGGCCACGATACGAATCTATAACGGAAGCTTAATCATATAAGCTAAACGCGCCCAGAAACTCTCATTCTTGGCTTTTTGTTAAAGTTATTTTGACTATCATGAGCCTCAATCAACTGTTTTTTTATTTGTATGGAAATTTTATAGACTCCCTTGAATAGCTTTTTTTCATAAACATACTCTCCATTTCTAGCATTAAATTTTCTAATAATCTCCATGGACAGCATATCTATTTCTGATTCAGGAAAAGATTCCTGGCTCAAACTTTCAAGCATCTGGCATCTCAATTCAAAGCTTTTGGATGCATGGGCAACTGCTTTAATTATTTGATTATTGCTTGCGCCCTCTTTTAGCCCCAATGGAAAGTAATAGAATTTAGCCTTCGAATTAACTAAAAAGCGTCTCGGAATAGCTCTCTGATAATGCAGGCTTCCTTTTTTGACAGATACATATTTAGGCATATTTGTACCGAATTCTAGGCGAGTTAAACACTAGCTTATATTTTATATTAATGGAAATTAAAATGGAAAAAAATACCTTTTTATTAACCAATATTTAAAACAGCTTGTGAAAAAATCAACATAATTTGTAGCCATCTGTCAAATTTATAGATCATCTGCTAGCAAATGTTTGTATAATTATCTTAGAATTTATTTTTACGCTAAGCTATACTTATTGCTTTTAGTACATAAAATACACTCTAACCTCATAAATACTGAAATAAATACTGAAATAAATACTGAAATAAATACTGAAATAAATACTGAAATAAATACTGAAATAAATACTGAAATAAATAC
>CAWUVO010000031.1:0-8745 GCA_963925965.1 uncultured Porticoccus sp.
GTTACAACGCCACCCGATAGAGTGTATGCATGCTCAAAGCTTTCAAACATTCTGACATAGTGATAGAAAGCGATTAAACAGACTAAGCCAGACAGCGTGAGTGCTGTTTTATATGCTGGAGCGACTTGAGATCGCTGGGCAAACATGAACACTGTTGCCGCGCCGAATGTCGCTATAGCAAATGACAGTGAGTTAAATACGAGATTATAGTCAAATAAATCCATCTTCTTCTCCTAGAAAATAATTAACAATTACCTAAAATAAAGCCCAATGTTGAGACTTCGCGAAAATCTTGCAATGCAAATCTCTGCTTGCTTAGCAATCAACGCTTGCTAAAGATGAGCGCCATAAACAGATTAGTCAATAATTTTTTTTCAGTTACGATAATTAAATATATCCTTTTAAAAAATATATATATATATCATATATATATATATATTTTATTAACATGATAGTTTTTATCTATTATTAATAAATAAAAATAATGTAGTGCATGAATGTAATTTATGCTTTTTTTAAAAAATGGTAGCTATCAGCAGCATATGGGTAGCTGCAATTACTTTATATGCAGGCCTTGATTCAATGGATAGAAGATCTACGCATGAATGAATAGATTAAACCCGCCTATTCTGGCAATATTATGAATATTAAAATTTCAACGTGTCTTCTGGGGTAATCATGTCTTTTAATAGCTTTCCTGATAAAAAAATTATAGCTAATTTAAGTGCTAAAATGCTTTTAGAGATAGGCGCGATTAATTTTAGACCAAATGATCCATTTATACTTACTTCAGGTAAGGTTAGCCCTGTGTACATTGACTGCAGAAAGATTATCTCTTTTCCGAGAGTTAGATCCGCTCTGATGGATTTTGGTGCCTCCATCATACTTAGGGATATTGGGTTTGAGTCTATTGATGCTGTCGCGGGCGGCGAAACTGCTGGAATACCTTTCGCTGCCTGGTTGTCAGAGCGACTTGCCTTGCCAATGCAGTATGTGAGAAAAAAACCGAAAGGTTTCGGAAGAGATGCCCAGATAGAGGGTTTTATAACTGAAGGCTCGAAGGTTTTGCTGGTAGAAGATTTAACTACCGACGGGGGAAGCAAAATTCTTTTTTGTGACGCTCTCCGCAAAGCCGGCGCCCAGGTATCGGACACTTTTGTTATCTTCTTTTATGACATTTTCCCCGAGACACGTGAGAATTTGGCAAAAAATGGCGTCAACCTCCATCACCTTGTCACCTGGTGGGATGTTTTGGCTGCCTGCAAAGAGACCAGTTTTATAGATGTCAGCTCTATTTCTCAAATTGAGAGTTTTTTAAACTCTCCAAATGAATGGTCCCTGAGTAACGGAGGAAAGGATGTATAGTTATTTAACAATTTCATGATTTTATAATATTTATATAATGTTGTTTATTGTATTTTACAAAGCTAAAATCAGCTATTTTCTCTTTCCCAAAACCAATAACCGCTATGATTAAATCACTTACGCCCGAACAAGTCGCTTCTATTGACAAAGAGCATATTTGGCACCCCTACTCTTCTTTGTTAAATCCAATTCCAGCCTATCATGTAGTCAGCGCCACAGGGGTTCGTTTGACTTTGTCGGACGGAACAGAGCTTATTGATGGCACATCATCTTGGTGGTCAACCATTCATGGCTATAACCATCCTGTTCTAAATGAAGCCCTAATAACCCAGATGAGAAAATTTTCTCATGTCATGTTTGGCGGTATAACGCATGAACCAGCAGCCCTGTTGTGTAAAAAATTAGTTGATATAACTCCGACTGGTTTAAATAAAGTCTTTCTGTGTGACTCTGGATCTGTGGGTGTAGAAGTTGCACTTAAGATGGCCCTTCAGTATTGGTCATCGCAAGGACGCCATGATAAGTCTCAGTTTCTTAGCTTTAAGAAAGGTTACCACGGAGATACCCTGGGCGCGATGTCGGTATGCGATCCCCACAATGGTATGCATTCTTTATTTGGGGGCACTCTTGCCAAGCAATTTTTTGCAGAACCACCAGGCTGCAGTTTTGGCGGTGTCTGGGAGGAGCATTTCTTGTCTGATGTTAGGCTGAAGCTTGAGAAATGCAGTCAGACTATTGCTGCTGTTATTATAGAGCCAATCATTCAGGCTGCCGGTGGCCTTAATTTTTATTCTCCATCTTACTTGGCAGGATTGCGCAAATTATGCGATGAGTTCGATGTTTTGTTAATTGCTGACGAGATAGCTACTGGTTTTGGGCGCACAGGTAAATTATTTGCATGCGAATGGTCAAATATTACTCCTGATATTCTTTGTCTGGGGAAAGCGCTAACAGGGGGTTACATGACCCTGGCTGCAACGCTATGCACTAGCAAGGTAAGCGATACAATTTGTTCTGGAGGGTCTGGAGTTTTTATGCATGGCCCTACATACATGGGAAATCCTCTTGCATGCGCTGTTGCAAATGCAAGTATTGAGTTGTTGCTTGAGAGTGAGTGGGAGTCTGATATTTCGAGGATTGAAACTCAGCTGTCTGCTGAGTTGGCCGAGGTTGCTTCTTGTAATGCTGTAAAAGATGTTAGGTGCTTGGGGGCTGTAGGTGTTGTTGAAATGCTACATCAGGTTAATGTTGGGGAAATTCAAAAAGAATTTGTCGCGGAAGGTATATGGGTCAGACCTTTTGATACTAGAATTTATATCATGCCGGCCTATAACATCTCCCCGAAAGATCTAAGCAAGCTTACTGGTGGAATTTCTAGAATCATCCGCAAAGTCTTTCAATAATCTTATCTTTGTTGGGTTGTTGATGTGATTCTACGAGCTTCCTTTCCCTAGCGAATATAAACCTACAGTCTTATTGAGTTTTTCTAAAAAAGGAGCGCTATAAGTTCGAGCCTTTCTTGCCCCTTCACACAAAATCGACTCTATGTAATCTGGGGATTCCATTAGCTCGTTATAACGGACTCTGGGACCCTCGAGCTCTCCATTCACAAGCTCAAATAGTTGTTTTTTTGCTTCACCCCAAGCGATACCGTTTTCAAACTCTTTGCGCATATAGTCGGTCTGCTTCTGTGGCGAAAATGCTTTCCAGATCTGGAAAATAATTGATGTTTCGGGATCCTTGGGTTCTCCTGGCTCCAACAAGTTTGTTTTGATCTTGTTGATATGTTTTTTTAATTGATTTTCAGGCAAAAATAGAGGGATTGTATTGCCATAACTTTTACTCATTTTCCGGCCATCCAATCCTTGAAGCACCGCTGCTTCGCTATCGACGACAGCCTCTGGTAAAGAAAAGTGTTCTCCATAAAGATAGTTAAATCGCTGGGCAATATCGCGAGCCATTTCTATATGCTGCATCTGGTCCCTCCCTACAGGAACTTTCGTTCCATTAAACATTAGAATGTCTGCGGCCATTAGCACTGGATATGAAAATAACCCCATGGCTACACCAAAGTCATTATCTTCTCCGGAGTCTATATTCTTTTGAATTGCATCTTTGTATGCGTGCGCCCTGTTCATGAGCCCTTTTGGAGCAATACAGTTTAGATACCAGCATAGCTGAGGAATTTCTGGGATATCAGATTGACGATAAAATGCAACATGATCAGGGTCTAGGCCGAACGCTAGCCATGTTGCGGCAATTTCTTGGGTAGATTTATGAACAACTTGCGGATCCTGACATTTGATTAGAGCATGAAAATCAGCGAGAAAATAATAGGCACTCACATCGTTCTGCTTGCTTGCGGCTATAGCCGGCCTTATGGCGCCGACATAGTTGCCAAGATGTGGCGCTCCTGTTGTAGTGATACCTGTTAGCACTCTTTCCTGCTTATTTTTTGCTGTAGCTTTCATTAAAAATTCCGCTGATGTGCTTTTTTTTGGATTATAGCGTTTTATCGGCCAAGGGGCACTTTACGGGTTCTATCTGAGCCAGATGACTCAATAGTCCCTTAAAGTTTTTCTATATCAACAAAAGTGCTCAATGTCTGAAATAAATAGTATGCATCATTTGTTCCTGCAAACTCACGA
This sequence comes from uncultured Porticoccus sp., assembly GCA_963925965.1. GTDB lineage: Bacteria > Pseudomonadota > Gammaproteobacteria > Pseudomonadales > Porticoccaceae > Porticoccus. The sequence continues at coordinate 4,014 of CAWUVO010000031.1, forward strand.
ATTGAATGCATAGCAAATGTAGGAACCCCTATGTCGATAGTTTTGACGCCAATATTGGCTGCTGTGATTGGCCCGATGGTGCTACCGCAAGATACGTCTCCTCGGCTAACGAAATACTGGGTCGGTACGCCAATTTTTTTGCACAAGTTTTTTAAAAATGATGAGGTTAGGCTATTTGTGGCATAGCGTTGATTGGCATTAACTTTAATCACAAGACCTTCATTTATAACAGGAGCATGATTTTCATCATGCTTGTTGGGGAAATTTGGATGCACGCCATGTGCGTTATCTGTGGAAATAAGGATTGATTGCGCCATTACGCGTGATTTTTCCTCGGGTTCGCTATAAATCCGATCCAGCAAAGATTCAAGAAATGAGCCATTCGCGCCTATTGCAGAGGTGCTTCCTACCTCTTCGTGGTCATAGCAGGCCAATATACTAGTTATTTGCTTGTTGGAGCTCAGTAATGCTTGTAATCCGGCGAAACAGCTCAAAAGATTGTCGAGTCTTGCGCTGGATATAAAGTCCTCTTTAAAGCCTATAAGAGCCGGCAGCTGGCAGTCATAAAAATAAAGATCATAGTCCAGTATCGATACTGGACCTGAATGAAACAGCTCTTTAGCAAGGTTTGACCTAAAGTCTTCTCTGGTATCTCCGCATTTATATAGTATTGGAAGCATGTCTGTTTGAGGATTAATAGAACGATTATTGTTTGCATCTCTATCTAAATGAATAGCAAGGCTTGGGATGATGCCAACAGGTCGTTTCATGTCGATCAGCGATTCTTGCAACTTTCCCTTTTCTGTTTGGTAGCTAACTTTTCCTGCAATCGAAAGATCCCTGTCAAACCAAGGGCCTAAAAGGGCTCCACCGTAGACCTCTACCCCGAGCTGATAATAAGAATTTTTATATATTTCGGGTTGAGGCTTAATTCTTAAGCAGGGGCTGTCAGTGTGTCCCCCTACTAAACGAATGCCCGTTTCTATTGAGGGCTTCATACCAAAAATAAATACGATGATAGAAGAGTCGTTGCGGGTGACATAGTACCCATTTCCATTAATTAGCTGCCATCTTTCCTCTTCTTTGAGGTGTTGAAATCCAGCTGCATCCAATGACTTCTGCATATTCGCTACAGCATGAAAAGGTGTCGGTGAATTTTTAATAAAATCAATTAGATGATTATTATACTTCTTGTGATTCATGATGTTGTCCTAATTAGTCTAAATCTTATCGTTGATTAAATTTTATTGTCTTGTGATCTTACAATATAGCGGAGTTTTACGATGGTTTTGCTTGCAAAAAATTATGCTTAAGTGTTGATCGCTATGATTAGCAAAAAAGCGCCTAAGATAAGCCTATAAATTACAAATGGCATCATTCCTATGCGGTCAATCAAGCCAATAAAAAAATGTATACACACATACGCTGCAACAAATGATAACAAAGATCCTATAGCTAGCTCTCTCCATAGAATTTCAGACTGTTCGGCTAGCTGCGATGCTTTGTAGAGACCGCTTAATAAAATGATTGGAATGGCCAAGAAGAATGAAAATTTGACTGCAGCAGTTCTTTTAAAGCCTAAAAATAGCGCAGCAGTAATTGTAATACCTGACCTTGATGTCCCAGGAATAAAGGCTAAAGCTTGCGCGCATCCAACAAACAAAGCAGATTTCCAGGTAAATGCGTAGATACCTTTGGATTTAGAACTTCGGTAGTCAGCCAGTCCTAACGCTAATCCAAAAATAATTGTAGTGACCGCGACTACAAGAATTGTTCTCAAATGTAGTTCTATAAAGTCACTGAAAATTAAGCCCGCCAAGGCTGCTGGCATCGTGGATAAAATTATATGCCACCCTAGGCGACTTTCGGGCGAACTCTGGCCATTAAAAAGACTGCGACTCCAGCAAATTGTTAGCTGCTTAATATCGTCATAGAAGTATATAACGACAGCTGCTAGAGAGCCTAAATGGATAGCAACATCAAAGGCTAAACCCTGATCCTGCCATCCAAGTATTGCTGAGGGCAAAATGAGATGCGCTGAGCTAGAAATAGGCAGGAATTCTGTAAGGCCCTGTATTGCTGCGAGCAATATTATATGCAGTAAGTCCATTATTAACTGCTCCTACTTTACTTAACCTGGCGTAATTTTTTATGCTTTTTCCATGTGATCTGATTTCGTAGATACACCGGACTGGCTTCTTGAATATCAATTGCCTCACCTTTTTCGATTAAAGGGCAGGCTATTTTGAATATATCTTGAGCCTCAGGAAGTAAGCTAGCATGACAAGAACCCAGAGATTTTTCAGGTAGCCTATCGCTGTAATTTAGTCCGTCGCCAGCTAGAATGCTAGGATATTTTAGCGCCATATCGAGATCTTCTGGGGGCGATACGCAATCAGCGTTAATACGCGTCAAATTGCCGGAATTATAGTTAAATTGAGCCCAATATATTTCATGCATGCGAGCATCTAGCATCGGAATTATATGAGCATCTGTTTGTATTCTAAGTTTTCGAATAGCCGTATAAGCTAACGTCTCAAGGCTTGATACAGGCAAAACTGGTAAATCTGCACCAAAAGCCAGCCCCTGAACGATACCAAAGCCTACTCGTATTCCAGTAAAAGACCCCGGTCCCGATGTAAAGGCAATTACACTTATTTGGGATAGCTTTAAACCGCCCTTGTCTAGCAAAGCATCTACCATCGGAAGTATCAATTGGGTGTGATTCCGTTCAGCAATTTGACATTGTGTGATCAGCTCATGATCCATAAGTAGAGCAGCAGAGCAAGATGACGTTGTTGTATCTACTGCCAAGATATTCATCGTGCTAGTAAAGTCTTTTCTTGGCAAGATCTGCAAGTGCGGATATGAATAATGGTGAGTCATTAACACAGGAGACATAACTATATTCTTTGCCGCCAGCATCCAGGAATAATCTCCGATAAGCAATATTCAGCTCTTCCAGTGTCTCAAGGCAGTCGGCAGTAAAAGCAGGGCTTATGATATCAACGGACTTTACTCCTTCTTTTATACAGACAAGCAACTGATCATCGATATAAGGTTGCAGCCATTTTTTGGGCCCAAATCGAGACTGAAATCCCATGGACCAATCCGATTCTTTTAGTTCTAATTTTTTAGCTAGAGCATTAGCGGTAGCTATACAGTGGTTTTCGTATGGGTCGCCTTTGTCAGCATATTCTTGTGGTATGCCATGAAAAGACATCAAGAGTTTTTCTTTTTTGCCGTTTTTTTGCCAGTGAGCTCTCACACTTTCTGCTAAGGAGTCAATATATCCAGAGTCAGCCGAGTACGACTTTATAATAGTTATATCAGGAACGTCTCTAACCCCATGAATTATATTAAATATTTGATCATATATTGCACCAGTGGTTGAACCAGAATATTGCGGATACATAGGCAACACAACAAAGTGTTCTATTCCTTTTCTTTTTAGATCGTTAATAATAGTTTTAAGGGAGGGTTCGCCATATGTTACTGCGCTTAATACTAGGGGTGCATTATCATCTAAGCTCTCATTTAATTTAGTTTGTAACGCTGAGACCTGACGTGAGGTAATTGCCCTTATTGGAGAACCTTTGCAGTTAATTCTGCATTCTTCGTCGCATTTGACATCAACTGCTTTGTAGCACCCTTCCCACCAAATTTCTTGATAAGCTTTCGCTACTTTTTTTGCCCGCAAGGGAATTACAATACATCTTAGTATGGGCCACCATAAGAGCTTCGGAGCTTCTACAACACGGCGATCAGATAGGAATAATTTCAAAAAATTTGAAATTCCCTTAGGGGTTGGTGTTTCAGGCGTCCCAAGATTTATTAGGATGACAGCGCTTTTTTTCATAACAGGTATATTTCCTTAGACCAATAAAAATGGGCTCATTGAGCCCATTTTGCATTGCTTGTTGGGTTAATATCAAGCTAATGCAGATTCTAATCTTTGCTGTACCTCATCAAGAGGGCCGACACCATCAATGCGATTGTAGCTTAGAGTGCTGTCTGCCTGTTTTGATGCTAGGCTTTGATAAAAATCAACCAAGGGCTTGGTTTGATCATGGTACACTTCGAGGCGGTTGCGTACGGTAGCCTCAGTATCGTCTGGGCGCTGAATCAATGTCTCGCCAGTAATGTCATCCAAGCCGTCTTTTTTTGGTGCATTGTACTTAATATGATAAACACGACCAGAATCTTCGTGAACACGACGACCGCTTAGGCGAGCAATTATCTCTTCATCTGCTACGTGAATCTCTATCACTTTATCTATCTCAATGTCTTCAGCTACAAGCGCTTCAGCTTGTGGTATTGTTCTTGGAAAGCCATCGAAAAGAAAACCATTAATACAGTCCTTTTCTTGAATGCGCTCTTTCACTAAAGCAATAATTAAATCATCAGAAACTAACCCTCCTGATGTCATGATATCTTTGGCTTTTAATCCTAACTCTGACTCGGCTTTAACAGCTGCGCGCAGCATATCACCAGTAGATATCTGGGGTATAGAAAATTTCTCTGTAATGTATGTTGCTTGCGTACCTTTTCCGGCACCTGGCGGTCCTAAAAGAATAATTCTCATCTAACATCTCCATTTTCAGGGGAAAATAACAATAAATAAATTATTTGACGAACAATTTAAGGACGCAAACATTACACATAAACTCTTTAGATCACAAGAAAACAGCTGTTTATTAAGAGTTAATTTTGGTTTTCGCTTCATCCCAAA
>CAWUVO010000032.1:0-6345 GCA_963925965.1 uncultured Porticoccus sp.
CCGTGAAAGGGCGGTGTCCTAGGCCTCTAGACGAACGGGACCAAAATTTTCCCATAAAGACAATATGCCTTCTTTAAAAAAGGGAGGCGCGCATTCTATGAAGCAGGCTCTATGCTGTCAAGCCCACTCTTTAACTTAATCTAAGTTGAAAAAAAATATGCAAACTTAAACATAATCTATTTTTATGTTTTGATTAAATTAAGAGAAAGAGAATTTATGCAGTATCGCAAACCTGTTGGTTTTGGCCCATCTGTAAACACATGCCCCAGATGAGCCCCGCAATGAGCGCATAGTGCTTCTGTGCGAACCATTCCATGGCTATGATCTGAATTTTCATCAACCGCATGCTTATTAATTACATCAAAAAAACTGGGCCATCCAGAACCAGAATCATATTTTTTTTCTGAATGAAACAAAGGCTTGCTACAACAGCAACATGTATAAATTCCTGTAGCTTTTTCATTGTTGAGTTTACCAGAAAAAGCTTGCTCTGTTCCTTTTTCCCAGCAAATATTAAATTCCTTAGAAGTCAGTTTTTTTCGCCAGACTTCTTTGCTAATATTTTTGTCGTTCATAACATCTATCTCCTACTTTTCTTAGCTATAGAATCAATTTGATATACAATAGATGAATTATCACCACTCGACAGCTTTCAATAAGATTTATATGCAACATATTAAGAAATCAAGCAAATTAAACAATGTCTGTTACGATATTCGCGGTCCAATTCATGATCATGCCAATCGTCTAGAAGAAGATGGGCATCGCATTCTCAAACTAAATATCGGCAACCCCAGCGCTTTCGGTTTCGAAGCACCAGATGAAATTATACAGGATGTTATTCACAATTTAGCAAAAGCTCAGGGTTATTGTCACTCAAAAGGCATATACAGCGCTAGAAAGGCTGTAATGCAACGCTGTCAAATCATGGGCATTTCTAATGTCGAAATTGATGATGTTTTTTTGGGGAATGGTGTCAGCGAATTGATAGTGATGGCAATGCAGGCCTTGCTGAACAACGATGATGAGATTCTTATTCCTGCTCCAGACTACCCTTTATGGACAGCAGCCGTAACACTGGCTGGAGGAAGGGCTGTTCACTACCTGTGCGATGAAACAGAAGATTGGCAACCAAATATTGACGACATAGCCAGTAAAATTACAGCAAAAACTCGAGGCATCGTTGTAATAAATCCAAATAATCCAACGGGAGCAGTCTACAGTGAGTCCGTTTTACGACAAATAATTTTACTGGCTCGGAAACATCAACTAATAATCTACGCCGATGAAATTTATGACCGTATTTTATTTGATGAAGCAAAACATATTCCGCTTGCTAGCTTGGCCAATGATGTACTATGTATTACGTTAAATGGTCTATCTAAAACCTATAGACTGGCAGGTTTTCGCTCTGGCTGGTTAGTGGTGAGCGGAGCTAAAGATATCGCTCAAAGCTACATAGAAGGCCTTGAGATGCTCTCTTCTGTTAGACTGTGCGCCAATGTGCCCGCAATGTATGCTATACAAACTGCCTTAGGTGGATACCAAAGCATCAATGATCTGACCTGTCCTGGCGGAAGATTGCTACTTCAGCGAGACAAGGCATGGTCACTGCTCACTGAAATACCAGGGGTAAGTTGTGTAAAACCAAAAGCCGCCATGTACTTGTTTCCGCGTCTCGACCCCAAAATATACCCAATAGTCGATGATGAGAAATTTGTCTTGGATTTACTATTAGAGCAAAAAATTCTTTTGGTTCAAGGTACAGCATTTAACTGGCCGAATCCTGATCATTTTCGTATTGTCTTTTTACCTAGAGAGGACGATATAGTCGAGGCTATTAGCAGGTTATCCAAGTTTCTTCTAGATTACCGCATCAAGCATGGGACCAATTGAAAATTGATTCGACATAATAATTAATTAAACAAAGCTGCTAGGCTGGCTTGAACCCAAGTATTGATAAATTTTTAGCTAGAAGCTCATCGCTATTTTTTGCCAAACAGTAGTGATGGAACTCAAATCTTTGCGGGCAATCTTTCCTCAAACGATCAAACTCCTGTGAATGGCTGACCTCTTTTTTGAGCAAAGACTCTCTCATAAGATGATCTATTTTTTTTACATCAAAAGTTTCTAGCACGGCGTCTGCAAAAGAATTAGATGTCAATTCAAAAATTTCATCCCTAGTAATTGGAATTGGAGCGTCAAGCCCATAACTAGAACAAAAAGCATCAAAAATCATTTTAGTGCCCTTAATTTTTCCATCATAACTATAGCCTGCTATATGTGGGGAGCAGATATCAACCAGCTCCAGCAACTCCAGTGAAATGCCGGGCTCGCCTTCCCATACATCAAGCGCCAACTGCCAAGACCTCTCCGAAAAACAGTGCAGTACTGACTGGTTATCTAAAACAGCACCCCTACTAGTATTAATCAATAAAACATTTGGCGTAAGATTACACAAAACTTGTTCATTGAATAAATGGTAGGTGGGGTAAGGACCGGAATCCGTCAAAGGTACATGGAGAGACAAAATATCTGATTCTAAAACTGCCTCGAAAGTAACCAGATGAGGATTACCTTCTGTCGCAAGAAAAGGATCGTAGCAGCGGCATTTCACCCCTAAGGCACGTAAAATTTTATACAGTTTTCCCCCAATACTTCCACACCCAATGATCCCAACAGTTTGCTCCATCCAGTTAGAGCGAAGAGTACTCAAAACTGAAAGAACATACTGCACTACTGCGTTAGCATTACATCCAGGGGCATTGGCAAACTTAATGCCTTTTTGCTGAAGATAACTTTGATCTATATGGTCAGCCCCGATAGTTGACGATCCGACAAACCTTACCTTGCTGCCCCCTAAAAGACTTTCGTTTACTTGTGTCACTGATCTAACCAGCAACACATCAGCTTGCTGCACATCATCAGCTGTAATGTCACGCCCAGGAAGCGTTATTATCTCACCATAAGGAGAAAATAACTCTTGGACTAAAGGCATATTATCATCAGCTATAATTTTCATTGAGCGCCATCCTTTCTTGCAAATCTTATTATAACGACTTAATTTTAAGAAAACTGATAGAGGGAAGAACTAAATGGTTGTGTTTTAAAAAAGTGCGACAAAGCCTTTGCGAACAAGAATCCTCGTTCTGGCATAGGTTCCCGACACCAGACATGAGCCTGCTCAAGAACTGATTGTAAGAAATAATAGTTAGCATCAATTTCGCCCAATAGATTATCGGTGCTGACAGTGAATGAGTGTGATGCAGCAACAGAAAAAATCCACTCTAGCGCCTGAGGTCGAATCTCAACCTTCTCAAATATTTTTTGCTGAGCCCTCGATCTTCCATCTGGGTGATACCAATATCCATAATCTATTAAATTTCGTCTTTTTTCACCAGCAAGGCACCAATGAGCAACTTCATGTAAAGCGCTAGAAATGTAGTCCTGGCAAAAGACAAGTCTATTGTGCTTACAACTAGAACTTGCCGGCAGATAAAGCGGCTCGTCTGCCCCGCCCTCCAGGCGAGTATTAAAGGAATCAGAAAATAAACTATTAAAAATAGCAGTTAATTCCTCTACTTTTAATTTTCTTGGAATTTTTATAACTCGAGGAGCACTTATATCAGATATCAATGTACGGTCACCTTTCCTGTTAAAAAATAGCATTATACTGTCCAATGGGAGGGCAAAAAAAATATAGAATTTACACGTTGGCATGGGCCTTTCTAAAAAATTACACTACATGTTGTACTTTTATCTTATCAGTAGTACCTTATATTGTGTGTTGGGTGTATAATCAGCACACCATAATCATTGTTATGGAAAAATGATTTTCTTGTTGCCATTGCCTTTTATTAGACAGTACTGGGGAAGCATTATGACCACCTCAACATCCAACAACAATCATAACAAAGATAACGTCATTGATATCTTTACTCAAAAGCCTTATTCGTCATCTTGCAATCGCCGCATTATACGCCTTGCACCAGAACTTGATGGCCTTGAAATGATTTATTCGAACGAGACGAGCCCCGAAAAATTATTTAGCGTCAAGATTCTCTGCTGGGCGCTGAGGGCTGATGGTGAAGTTGTTGGTTTAACTCCTTGGCTCGACGATATAGCACCTTGTCCTCTGATAAACGACCCCGTTAACGGCTACTGGGAAGGCTATTTTGATCCAGGCAGCAATGAGGTTTTTCATGAGGCTCCTATTCACAAAATTATAGAGCTAGAGACTGCTGCTGAATACTATGAAAGGGATTCTCAAACTGACGAAGATATAGTGCAAGAAATACCTGATATGATCGGCACACATGCTGTTCTTTCAAGCGATGGTTTTAAAAATTTAACGCTAAAAGAGGTAGTGAGCTGGAGGCTATTAAGTAGTGGCACCATAGAGTGCATGCTCATAGACGATACAAAAGTTGTCAATACGCCAGTTTTGCCTGGTGATGACTGCCTTTATCCTTGCAAAACAGAGGAGGCATTTCGGTACTTCTTTCAGCACCATATTGCAAATAAGATTAAGGCGCGCGACCCTGAAGCCCTTGAGGCTATTTCAATGCTTGCTGACTCTTAGTTAGTCGAAATTAATCAGATTCTATCTATTCTGGTTCACAGTTTTTGGGTAATTTTTATAAAATCATTTTTGCTCAGAAGGTTGCAGGTTTCTGTCTCTTGATCGAATGTTAGGATTACGTCACCCTGTGATATTTTTACTCTTGCATGCTCAATCTTTTCTTTTAAGCTAATTTCTCTGTCCCCGTAATCAGTTCCATCCCTGTTAATAAATTCCTCTATAACAGATGTAAGTAAATCTGCTGGGAGCTTATGCGGTGGTATCTCAATCATTTTTTCTATTCCCTTGTATCGATACATGAAACTACACTCATGCTAATTACAGTCTAGTATCAATATCGCTCATTCTAATTGTATGCACTATAATACATGCATATAGTTACAGGCCTTACAATGAATCACTATCTCACACTCACTATAATTTCTGATGATCGCCCTGGTATTATCGAAAAAGTCGCAACATTAATTGCATCTCATGATGGGAGCTGGCTCGAAAGCAACATGTCTAGATTGGCTGGCAAGTTTGCCGGGATACTTCTAGTAAATGTCGAAACAAAGAAGCAACCAAAGCTGTTACAAGAGCTTGAGGCACTTAGCGCAGAAGGCATTAAGATTATAGCAGAGCCCACTACCGAGAATGATCAAGAACTAGGTGAGCATTTATTGTTAACCTTGGTAGGTAACGATAGGCCTGGAATTATCGGCGAACTCTCATCGATACTGACTCGACTTGATGTCAATGTAGAAGAGCTATGTACAAATTGCGAGGATGCACCTATGAGTTCAGAAACTTTATTTAAAGCCTCTGCAGTCATCAGCTTTTTAAATTCGAGCATCCAAAGAGAAAGGCTTCAATATGAGCTAGAATCACTATCTGATGACTTAATAGTAGAGTTAGAAGTACTGAGTGATTAGCCTAGTCTTTAAAGACTACTATTGACTACATTAACCTAGCAAATTTTTCAAAATTGATCCCACTCCATAAGCCATAGCAGCAGCAATGCCGCCAACAGCAACTGTTTCCATGCCAGAAAGTAACCAATGGTGTGATACAAATCTTCCTTTTAGTGCGCCCACCCAGAAAAATGCAACACCTGTCATAAACGCAGCCCAGCCAAAGGCGTCATCAATAAGGCCAGGAGACGCCCAGTTAGTGACATAGGTTATTAGCGGAATAAAACCAATCAAACAAAAAGCACTGAAGGTTGCAAGGCCAGATCTTATAGGATCATGAGCCTGTAAAGACATCCCGTGCTCATCCTGAAGCATAGTGTCTACCCAAGCTTCTTTGTCAGAAGTTATCACTTGAACTGCATCTTCCAGCAACTGCCCCTCAAACCCTTTTCTAGCAAAAATTTGCCTGACCTCTTCTTTCTCCCCTTCAGGGTGCCTATCTATTTCATCATGTTCCATCTGGCGAATTTTGGTTCGATGCTGATTTTCAGCGCGAACCCCCAGAAAATTACTGGCACCCATACTAAACCCGTCTGATAGCAAGTTAGCCAAGCCCAATATAATAATAACTTCTGCTGACATCCCTGCACCGGCGACACCAGCGACAATAGCAAATGTTGTAACAGCGCCGTCCACTGACCCATATATGAACTCCTTAAGGTAAAAAGAATCGGGGCCTTCATCCAGTCTTTGTGCAATCAAGTCTGGTCTATGGTGATCCTTGTAATGCTCTATACTGCCTTCCTTGCTGTGTTTATCCACAAATACCTCTGGTGCTTAATAAATAATGCTACTAGCTCATGATTCCGT
>CAWUVO010000033.1:0-4633 GCA_963925965.1 uncultured Porticoccus sp.
ACAGCCCGCCAACATAACCATAATAGTGGCCAGCAGTCCTATTTTTATCAATTCTCTTCTCCAGAGGAATTTTTATCTATACTAGATGTGGCAGGGGTTACCTGGTTGAGTTTTAGCTTAAGCACCTGAATATGAGAGTTATCATGCTCCAAACACTGATCCAAAGACTGCAAGTAAAAATTATATGCAGAAACTGCATCTTTTTTCATTAGATGAAAATCACCTTGGGCCTCGGAATAAGCAGAAGCCATGGTGCCGGCATCAGTATCGTCTATCATAGCCAATGCAAGATCTATATTTCCCCGCGAAGCCTCAATTCTTGCTAGACGAAGTTTTATAACAAGCTCTAGCCCTTCGTCCGCATCATTTAATGCCCACTTCAGTTCTTCGGCTGCTTCATCTAGATCATTTTTTTCAACAAAAATTTTTGCCATAAGAAGCGCAGCATAGCGTGCATATTGACTGCTACTAAAAGAATCTTTCAGCTGGGAGGCCAGCCCTTCGACCAACTTATACTGAGTATCATCTAGTGTTTGACCGGGCGAAACCAGTGCGACTTCCATCATTTGCTGATATAACACTGATGCTTCTTCTGCTTGGCTCTGCTGTCTCTCTTTATAAAAAACTGAGCCAAAATAGCCCCCTACCGAAAGAGTAACAACAGTAATGGCAATAACTCCATACTCCCGCCACCATTTCTTTAAATTCTCCATCTGTTCTTCATCACTAAGGTGCTCTGCCACACTTATTCCCCATTAGTTAATTTTAATATTTAGCAATTCAATCAATTCGTCCACAGAAACTGATACCTGAGACCTGTCCTCACGAAGAAATTTAACAGTTAAATTGCCTTCAGCCACCTCATCTTCACCAACAATTAAAGCCACTATAGCTCCACTTTTATCAGCTTTTTTCATTTGATTCTTAAGACTGCCGCCACCACAATGATTCTGCAACCTTAATGCTGGGCAGGATCTTCTGATCATCTGCCCTAACTCAAGTACTTTTACTCCTACGTCGCCAACAGGGATAAGGTACGCATCTACCTGTCGCGCGATACTATCAGGCAACGTGGCTGCTGCGTCAAGAAGCAAAGCCAGACGCTCCACCCCCATAGCCAGACCTATTGCTGGGGTGCTCTTCCCCCCTAGCTGCTCAACCAGCCCATCATATCGACCCCCTGCACAAATTGTGCCCTGTGAGCCTAATAGGCTAGTAACCCATTCAAAAACTGTCTTGCCGTAGTAATCCAGCCCCCTAACTAATCTCTTATTGATTACATATGACACGCCGAGTGTATCAAGAATTAAGCAAAGTTTTTCAAAATGCTGTAGGGACGCATCATCCAAAAAGTCATGTAAATCTGGCGCTTTATTCAATAATAATTGTATTTCTGGATTTTTGCTATCGAGTATACGCATCGGATTTGTATGCAAACGACGTCGACTATCTTCATCTAACTGATCTTTCTTTTCCTTCAAATAAGAGACTAGCGCTTCACGATAAGCATCTCTTGACTGGGCAGTTCCCAGCGAGTTCAATTGAAGTGTAACTGCATCTGCTAGGCCTAGTATTTGCCATAACTGCGAGATCATTAAAATAAGCTCTGCATCTATATCAGGACCATCAAGGCCAAAAACTTCCACCCCTATCTGTTGAAATTGTCGTAAACGCCCTTTTTGTGGTCGCTCATGGCGAAACATCGGTCCCTGATACCATAAGCGCTGCACTTGATTGAAGATAAGGCCATGCTCTTCGCAAGCCCTAACACAACCAGCTGTACCTTCTGGGCGCAGTGAGAGACTGTCGCCGTTGCGGTCATCAAAAGAGTACATTTCTTTCTCAACAATATCGGTAACTTCACCTATAATTCTTTTGAAAAGATCCGTTGACTCTAGGAGAGGAAACCGTATCTCCCTATAACCATATTGTGACAATAACTTGAATATTGAACTTTCTAAATATTGCCAACGGGCAGAATCACCTGGCAATAAATCATTCATGCCTCGGATTGATTGAATTTTTTTCATGAAGACTTCACTATCAAACTTTCTAGTTGATGGGATTTTTCCGCTGCCTTAGTTCGAATTAACGCCTCAAGCTCCTCGGCTAAATTATTTTGAGATAGTTTTTGGCTAGGCTTGCCATCTATATATATTAAATTATTTGGGGTGCCTCCAGTTAGCCCGATATCAACCTCTTTTGCTTCTCCAGGCCCATTTACAATGCATCCAATGATTGCAACATCCAAGGGGACCGTTATATCCTCAAGCCGACTTTCAAGCACATTCATCGTGTGAATTACATCAAAATTTTGCCTAGAGCAGCTAGGACAAGCAATAAAATTTATGCCTTTACTGCGCAATTTTAGACTTTTGAGCATATCCCAGCCCACTTTAACTTCTTCTACGGGATCAGCAGCTAGTGACACTCTAATCGTATCTCCTATGCCGTCCATAAGCAGCAAGCCCAACCCAATAGATGATTTTACAGTGCCGCCCCTCAAGCCGCCTGCCTCGGTAATACCGATGTGTAGCGGATTATCAATAATTTTTGCTATTTTTCGGTAAGCATCGACAGCCATAAAAATATCCGATGCTTTAAGACTCAACTTGAAATTATCGAAGTTCATGCTATCTAGGATTTCTACATGACGCATTGCTGACTCGACCAAAGCGTCGGATGTTGGCTCTCCATATTTCTTCTGCAGGTCTTTTTCCAGGGACCCTGCATTCACTCCAATGCGAAGCGGTATATTCAAATCACGAGCTTTGTCTACTACAGCCTGCACACGTTTTTCTCTGCCTATATTTCCTGGGTTAATTCGCAAACAATCAACACCTAGGTCTGCAACACGAAGAGCGATACGATAATCAAAGTGAATGTCAGCCACCAGAGGGACTTCGACTTGCTTGCGTATCTTTCCAAAAGCCTCAGCAGCTTCCATTGAGGGCACAGAAACACGCACAATATCAGCTCCAGCATTAACAATGCTTCGTATTTGCTGAACTGTAGCACCAACATCCGTAGTTTCTGTATTAGTCATGCTTTGTATTGAAATTGGCGCATCACCACCAACTGGCACCGCGCCTACCATTATTTGACGCGATACTCTTCGTTTAATGGGTGATTTCATATGCATGCTAAAATTACCTTGTCATTTTTTCAGCTAGCCACAAACTTAACAGGCTGCTGTTCATGTTGCTGCATGTAACGCTCACTTCGTCTAGTCCTGTCATTGACAGCCCCTGCTAGCTGACCACAAGCTGCAGAGATATCATCTCCCCGTGTGGTTCTAACAGTGACCGTATGTCCCGCCTCCTGAAGTATGTCTCTAAATCTATATAAAGCGGTATTTGTCACCCTTTTATAACCTGACTGATCAAAAGGATTAAATGGTATCAAATTAATCTTGCAGGGAAGACTGCTCAGTAGTTTGGCCAAATCTCGGGCATGCTCATCTCTATCATTAATTCGATCCATTAACGTATATTCTATGGTGATTTTACGACGAACGTCTGGCATCCTATCAAGATAACGTTGCGCGGAGGCCAGCAAGCTAGCGATAGGGTACTTCTTGTTTATAGGCACCAACTGATTACGCAGCTCATCATTAGGTGCATGCAGTGAAATAGCCAAAGAGACGTCACTTACCTCAGATAACTTATCAATCATAGGGACTACTCCAGAGGTGCTTAACGTTACGCGCCTCTTAGATAAACCATATGCATTATCATTTAGCATTAACCCCATGGCATCAACTACATTATCAAAGTTTAAAAGCGGCTCCCCCATGCCCATCATAACCACATTACTAACAACTCTGTTTGCTTTTGGTCCTAACGAATTAAAAAATTTTGCCGCAATCCACACCTGTCCAATTACTTCAGCGGCAGTAAGGTCTCGACTAAACCCCTGTTTCCCTGTAGCGCAAAAACTGCAATCTAAAGAGCAGCCGACCTGAGAGGAGATGCATAATGTCCCCCTGTCTTTTTCAGGAATAAAGACAGCCTCAATACAGTCACCACCGCTGACACGTATAATCCATTTGCATGTACCATCTGCAGATTCATGATGACTGACAACCTCAGGTGCTCTAATTTCTGCAATAGCTTTCATTTTTTCACGGAGATTTTTTGCAAGATTGGTCATTTGATCGAAGTCATCTACACCTATCTGATGAATCCATTTCATGACTTGCGTCGCTCGAAATGGCTTCTCACCGATACTTTCAAAAAATACTACTAGCTTTTTAGGAGAAAGCCCCAGAAGATTAGTCTTCTGGGGTTTCACGTCAAGTCCTTTGTCGGCAGACAATAAAGTCATGTATATCTATGCTCTAAGCGGTTGTCGTAACAATAATAGTTAGCGAGAACAAATTTCATCATCACTAAAAAAGTAAGCTATTTCGCGCTGAGCAGAGGCCGTAGAGTCAGATCCATGTACGGCATTTGCATCAATTGAATCAGCAAAATCAGCACGTATAGTCCCTGATTCAGCTTCTTTTGGGTTAGTTGCCCCCATCAAATCACGATTAATAATAATTGCATCATCACCTTCTAGCACTTGAATAACAACAGGGCCGGAAGTCATAAAGTCAACTAAATCAGAGTAAAATGGGCGCTCTTTGTGC
>CAWUVO010000034.1:0-9884 GCA_963925965.1 uncultured Porticoccus sp.
TAAGGCCGTTAAGATTAGCTGAGGGCCAGAGGTTGAGAGATAGAAGTTTATTATTGGGCCGAGAGTGAACCCCATCCATCCAGTTAGTGCAAAAACCCAAAACAAGCCTGCCGTGCTATTTTTGTTTTTCTCCACCATCCATAGACAACCTATGTATGGAATAAGCATCCATAGACCCATGTAGGGTGCATTGACGGCCATTGCTACTGCACACATAGCGGCACTAAACACTAAGGTCAGCGATAGCAGAGTATAGGTATTACGCAGCACCTTTACTGCTGCTGGATTTAACGAACCAGAGACGATTGATTGTTCTAAAGCCATAGCAATATTTCCTTTTAGCTGAGATGTTCAATGAAATATATTTTACAATGTGTAAATTTGAAATCAACCATTATCGCAGTAATAACATATTATACGCCAATGGATTTTTTGTTATTTTTGGTCACTCTTTAAGAAGGAATTCAATGATGGCTTGCTGCTTTGCTAAACCATCTTGGTAACCTAACTCTACCAGTTTACTGCAAAACCCTTTAGAAAACATTACATAGCTAGCAATCTCTATTCCTTCACTGCGAGTTGTTATGCCCATTATCTTAAAAAAGAAACGCATACTTAAAGGCAATTCTTTGAAGTAGTTTCTAGCCAAAGCGCCAATACTTTCAGAGGGCGAGATCATTAGAAATTTAATAGGCTGAAGATCACCAATACCTTCTGCTTCTCGTGTTTCAGCGGGTAGGATTTCAGCAAGTCTGTTAATATTCTTGAGGGTTTCTAAGTCGCTTTCAATCGCATCTATAAAGGCGCTATTGAGTATATGGCCAATAATTTTTGCGCTGGATGGTGGGTTATGGGTATGCGGATTTGCAGCATCACTCAATAAAGGTGATTTATTTGAAGCATTATCATTTATTCCAATAATGAATATTTTATTTGCCCCAAGATGTAAGGCAGGGCTGATAGGCTTGAGTTGCTGAATGGCTCCATCACCGAAGTAGGACCCCATGATTTTAATTGTAGGGAACATGACAGGGATTGCCGTAGAAGCCATGATGTGATCGATGGTGAGTTTTGAGCGAATCCCTATACGCCTGGATCTCACCCAGGGCTGAAGTGCTTCTTCTCCATCATAAAAAGTGACTGATTTACCGTCGCTGTAGCTAACAGCGGTAACGCTTACAGCTGTGATTCTTTTGCTATCTATAGACTCGTTAATGGCCTCAAAATCTACCAGCTCTCTCAGTAGCCCCCTAAGCGGTGTGTTATCTAGCAATGCTTTGGGATTTTTTTCCGTGGAGCCTTTATTAAATATAGAAAAAAACATCGTAAGAGTATTTTTCAATACACCAAACAGATCCGACCTATAAATATTGCTGGCCTCTAACTCACACCAAATAGACTCAATTTTTTTTATTCTAGATTGAAAAGTACGTTGATTTTCTGAGCCATGGCAGCCAGCAATAGCTAGAGCATTAATAGCACCAGCTGACGTCCCGCAGATGATCGGAAAGGGATCACTGATTTCTGGGGGCAGAAATTCTGCCACAGCTTTGAGCACGCCAACCTGGTAGGCTGTTCTTGCGCCCCCTCCAGAAAGTACCAACCCAATTTTTGAACCGCTAGTATTGATGTTTTTAGCCATAAGTAATGCTGAAATCCTGTTAAAAATATTTTAAACTATTTTAGGTTAAATGGCCTCAATAGCTAAGACCGATATGTTTTTAGCATGCAACTTATCATATAGATCCAGTTTTCTTGAGAAGAAAACTGGATCTATATGATTATGTGATAATTAAAAAATTGATTCTCAATAAGAACAATTTATAGCATTAGCATGCATTAAAAAAGCCCATGAGCTTTATCTTTTGGTAAACTAATTTTTGTACCATAAATTTAGGAAGTAATTGTGGCTCAACAAGAACCTGATGTGCAGCATCCAGAAATGTCTAGTTTTCAGATTTATTTAAGGTTGCTGTCTTATGTCAAAAGATACCTTGGTATTTTCTTCTTAAGCATCCTGGGTTTGATTGTTTTCTCGTCCATGGAGATTGCTTTCATTGATCTGTTTGGATACACCGTCAATGCTATTAGTGGCTTGACAGCTGATTCGGCGACTATACCAGAAAATATTAAGCAAAATGGCGGGCTAACTGTATTTTTAGTGGAGGTTTTTACAGAAGAAGGTGAATTAATAAATACCCGCTGGGTCGTGCCCTTAATCATGATTTTGATTGCTGTGGTGAGAGGATTATCTTTTTTTATTGGTGGATATTGCATGACCTACGTATCACAAATACTGGTACACAATCTTAGGGTGGATGTTTTCAACAAGTACACTTCTCTTCCTGCCAGTTATTTTGATGCCAGCATGACTGGACACTTGGTGGCTCGAGCAACTTATACGGTATCTCAAATCACTCAAGCCGCTACAAGTGCGTTAAAAATAATGATTCGTGAGGGCGCCCTAGTTGTCGGTTTGATTAGTTACTTGTTTTATCTTAACTGGAGGCTGGCATTAATCTTCATGATCGTCCTGCCTCTTATTGGGCTGATAGTCCTAGCTGTTAGTAAGCGCTTCAGAAGGCTGGCCTTGAAAATACAGTCATCCATGGGCGACGTGGCCCAAGTAACCCAAGAGCTTGTTAGCGGCTATAGGGATATGCATTTATATGGCGCAAAGTATTTCGAGCGCGCACGCATGAAAGCTGTCAGTAAAAATAGCCGTACACAACAGATGAAATTATCTGTGACGGAATCAATCAGTACCCCGGTAATCCAGCTGTTAGTTGCAACTTCTCTTTCATTTTTGATATGGCTTGTTCTTGATCCTAGCGTCTTGTCGCAAATGAGTGGTGGTGATTTTGTGAAATTTTTGGCATCAGCCGCGCTACTCGCTAAACCTATTCGGGCGCTATCGGGAATAAATAGTAAGATTCAACAAGGAATCGCTGCCGCCGGAACATTGTTTGCCACCCTTGATACAAGCGAGGAAGTTGATGAAGGCATCCTTGAGAAAAAACAAGTTGACGGGCAATTTGAATTCACGAACGTCAATTTTGCATATGCCGCTAATGAAAAGAATGTGCTTAACGGGATAAATTTCAACGTACAGGCTGGTGAGACAGTTGCTATTGTTGGTCGCTCTGGTAGTGGTAAGAGCACACTAGTGAGCATGATTCCGCGTTTTTATGAGATGGATAGCGGAAAGATCACTTTGGACGGCAAAGATTTAAAAAGCTATAAACTTGAGAATTTGCGGAGTCATATGGCCCTGGTGTCTCAAAAAGTGAATCTGTTCAATGACTCCATCTATAATAATATTGCCTATGGCGCTTTAGCGAAATGCTCAGAAGAGGATGTTAAAAATGCCGCCAAAGCAGCGCATGCTTTAGAGTTTATTGAGCAGCTACCCCAAGGCTTTGATACCATCATTGGCGATCAAGGCGTAAAACTATCCGGAGGGCAGCGCCAGCGCTTAGCCATTGCTAGGGCGATCCTAAAAGATGCTCCGATATTGATACTCGATGAGGCAACATCAGCACTAGATTCTCAGACAGAACGATACATACAAGAAGCGCTAGAGGGAATTATGCGAGGACGCACTACATTTGTTATCGCCCATCGACTTACAACGATAGAAAATGCAGATAGAATTTTGACCATGAACAAAGGAAAGATTGTCGAACAGGGAAAACATGCAGAGCTACTGGCATTGAATGGCCATTACGCCAAATTGCACAATAAGATCACTATAGAGCAAAAGAGCCCTCCTGGTGATGGGAAATTACAATAGATGAGACTTTCTCTCATGCTTGAAAAAGCCTGGAGTCGACACTTGAGCTGGACAGTTTTACTGGTTCCTTTCTCATGGTTGTTTCGGCTGCTGGCTGGCGTGCGTCGTTTCTACCAAGCTAGACTAGCGCCAAATCCTCCGCTAGCCGTTCCTGTGGTTGCGGTGGGAAACATAAGTGTCGGCGGCACTGGAAAGACCCCATTAATAGCGGCACTCGCTCATTGGTTGCAAGAACAGGGATACCACCCTGGAATTATTAGTCGGGGATATGGAGGAAGGTCTTCTCGATACCCTTGGTTGGTGACAACCAAATGTTCACCCTTGAATGTTGGGGATGAACCATTATTACTGGCAAACATCTGTCCTGTTGTGGTTGATCCTGACCGTTACCGGGCGGCTATATTTTTGCTTGAAAAGACAAATTGTGATTTGATTTTAAGTGATGATGGGTTGCAGCATTATCGGCTGCCTAGAGATATAGAATTTGCTGTAGTAGACGGAAAGAGGCAATTTGGCAATGGGCAGTGCTTACCAGCGGGCCCCCTAAGGGAGCCGGTGAAACGACTAAAGGAAGTGGACTTCGTTTTAACAAATGTGACAACTCCTGGTGTTCTGGAAAAAACCAAGGATCGCAAGACAGTTTCTTTGAAAAATAGCACCTCCTTTGCTATTGAGCCAACCCAGCTAAGGCAGTTAAATTCTGGTGAGGTTTTGTTGGTGACAGGTTCTTTCGGTCTCAACCAGCCAGGAGAGACATGGATTAAAGACTGGGGGTATGGCCTACAGGTTCATGCAGTTGCAGGCATTGGTAGCCCTGAGAGGTTTATAGACACTTTAGAGAGCTTAGGTCTTGATCCCCATCCCCATCATTGGCCTGATCATCATAATTTTAGTGGTGAAGAGTTTGCTTTCCAAGATGACTGGCCGATCATTATTACTGCAAAAGATGCAGTGAAGTGTGTACATATAATCAATGATAAAATTTGGGTATTGGATGTTCAGGCTGTACCTGATCCCGCGTTTTTAAAGAGTATATTAAAGCGATTACATGAACTAAGGTCCTGAATTTTTGTAAAAATGAGAAGGCTAGTAGAAGTTAAATTTTAACCAAAGCAGAGTATGAGCAGTATGAACTTTACAGTTATTATCCCTGCCCGTTATGACTCCTCAAGATTACCAGGTAAGCCTCTTATGGATATCGCTGGAATGACAATGATCCAGCGGGTATATACCCAGGCTCAAAAAAGTAATGCCAATCAAATTATTGTAGCCACAGATGACCAAAGGATATTTGATCACGTGGCGAGCTTTGGCGGCCAAGCTGTCATGACATTAACAAATCATCAGTCTGGAACGGATAGATTGCAAGAGGTGACAAAAAAACTCGGCCTGCCTGCCGATCATATTGTTGTCAACGTTCAGGGAGACGAGCCGTTGATCCCTCCTGAAGCAATCAACCAAGTGGCTAATAATTTGGCAGGGAATTCTTTGGCGGGAGTGGCGACTCTCTGTGATCCTATTGATAATGACGCCGATTTTGTTAGCCCTCACGTGGTTAAAGTGGTGACGGATAATAATGGCTTGGCATTATATTTTAGTCGCGCATCAATACCGCATCGCCGTGAAACGACAGGCGTTAAGACTGACGAGGTATCGTCAATCTTTAATCCTATGCGCCACATAGGCATATATGCTTACCGAGTATCAATGTTGAATCAATTCGTCTGTTGGCCGGCAGCCCCTATTGAAAAATTGGAATTTTTAGAACAGTTGCGATTTATGTGGTACGGAGAAAGGATACACGTAGGGCAGGCGACTTCCCGTGTACCTAGCGGTATTGATACAGAGGAAGATTTGCAGCACCTAATTGGTCTATTAAGAAAATCATCATAGGTTAGAGCTAGTGAAAGAATCCATCAGAGTGTTATTCGTGTGTCTTGGCAATATATGCCGATCACCCACCGCGCATGCTATTTTTGAAAAAAAAATCATCGATGAGGGCTTGCAGTATAAAATTATTGTAGATTCTGCTGGAACAGGAGATTGGCATATAGGGCGAGCTCCAGACCGCAGGGCCTGTGAAACAGCCTCCCAGCATGGTTACGATCTGACACAATTGCGGGCGCGCCAAGTAAAGCCAGAAGATTTTAGTGAATTTGATTATGTGTTGGCGATGGATAAGCAGAATCTTTTAGATTTAAAGACAATGACCCCGCCACAATTTGCGGGCCATCTGGGATTATTTCTAGACTATAGCCGTAGTGAAAAAAAAGAGGTTCCTGATCCATATACTGGCGGAAAAGAAGGTTTCGAAGAGGTGTTAAATCTTATTGAAGATGCTTCTAATGGTTTGTTTGATCATTTATCTGGGCAGCTAGCCTGATGCTGCAAATTACCAAAAAAGTCTCTCTTCAGAAATACAACACGTTCGCTTTCCCATCAACAGCAGAATATTTTTGTTCTGTTTCTTCGCAAGCTGAATTATCCGAAGCGCTTGCTTGGGGAAAAAAGCACAAGCAGTCAATTATTATATTGGGGGCGGGAAGCAATATCTTATTGGCTGGAGATCTAGCCGGGCTAGTTATCCATATAGCAATACTGGGCATTGAGTTAACTTCCCAGAAAGAAGATGACCTAGTGATCAAGGTGGGTGCTGGTGAAAACTGGCATCAATTGGTATTGAAAACCCTTGAAATGGGCTGGAATGGCCTTGAAAACCTATCATTGATACCTGGCTGTGTGGGTGCCGCACCGATTCAGAATATTGGTGCGTATGGGGTTGAATTGAGCGAGAGGTTCGATTCCCTTGAGGTGACACATAAGGCAACAAGCGATGTGAGAAGAATGGATTTGAGTGACTGTCAGTTTGGCTATCGAGACAGTTTCTTCAAGCAATCAGGCCAAGATGAATATATCATCACAGCAGTGAGTTTCCGTCTTTCGGTTAAACCAGATATTTGTATTGAATACCCGGCGCTTAAGCAGGCTTTAATGAAGCTTCACACGCAACTGCAGATGAAGCATGGCCAGAGTTTTCATGATATTTTAACCCCAAAAATGATCTCCGATATCGTGTCCTCTATTCGTCGCTCCAAGCTTCCTGACCCCGCCACTATTCCCAATGCAGGTAGTTTTTTTAAGAATCCGGTGATCAGTCTGGAGGCTGAAACTGCGCTGAAAAAGGAGTATTCAGATATAACTAGCTATGATTTACATAATGGCAGTATGAAGATTTCTGCAGGTTATTTGATTGAAAAAACTGGATGGAAGGGGTTCCAGAGAAATGGAGTAGGCGTGCATGATCAACAAGCTCTTGTGCTTGTCAATTCAAGCGGATCTGGACATGAACTCTTATCTTTGGCATCAGATATTCAGGCGTCTGTATTAGAGAAATTTGGTATTGCATTAGAAATTGAACCAAGGGTGTATCAATAATCATGACTACCGATAGTCCTTCGTTTGATGCACAGTCTTTTTTGAAGGGGCTTACTCAAAGACCAGGCATTTATCAAATGCTAGGTGAAAATGGAGCAGTTCTTTATATAGGAAAAGCAAAGAATTTACGGAAACGTGTGGCCAGTTACTTCTCTAAAACAAGCCTATCAATAAAGACCCAGGCATTAGTAAATCGTATCATCACCATTGATGTGACGGTGACGCAGACAGAAATCGAAGCCTTGCTGCTTGAACAGAACCTCATTAAGAAAAATTTACCTCCTTATAATATTTTGTTGAGAGATGATAAGTCTTACCCGTATATATTCCTTTCAGATCAAGATGAATACCCGCAACTGGCATTTCATCGTGGAAGCAAGAGGCGATTAGGTAGTTATTTTGGTCCTTTCCCTAGCGTGCAGGCTGTACGCGAAAGTATGAGTTTTTTGCAAAAAACATTTAAGGTCAGACAATGCGAGGATAGTTTTTTCAAAAATCGCACTCGCCCTTGTTTGCAGTATCAAATTAAGCGGTGTACGGCGCCTTGTGTCGATCTAGTAACGCCCGAAAGTTATCAGCAAGACGTCGATTACACTAAAATGTTTCTTGAGGGAAAAAGCGATAATCTCATCAAAAAATTTGAAGTGGAGATGGATTTGTCCTCAAAGAATTTAAATTTTGAGCGTGCCGCTATTTTGCGAGACCAGATCACCGCATTAAGAAAAATACAGGCAGAGCAAGTCGTTGAATCAGGCAACAAGAATATTGATATCGTGGCAGCCTCTCAGGACGGCTCACAGGGCTGTGTCCATATCCTGTATATTCGACAGGGGAGAATTTTAGGCAGTAGAACATTTTATCCACGCGTCCCATTGGCGACCTCTCCGGGAGAAATCCTAGAGCATTTTGTCCCACAATATTACCTGCGAGATGGCGGAAAAGGGGATTTTCCAAAAGAAATTATCGTGAATGTTAAGCTCGATGATAGCGAGCTTTTTGCCTCAGCCGTCTCTTCTGTTGCTGGATATAAAATTGAGTTTAAGTGTAGAAGTCGAGCTATAAGGAAAAAGTGGATTGAGCTGGCGGAACAAACAGCCAATCAAAATCTTAAAAGCCTTATTATCTCCAAACAAAATTTGCTGCAAAAATTTGAAGCTTTGCAAAAATTGCTCAATCTACAAGAGCTACCAGGCCGGCTTGAGTGCTTCGACATTAGTCATAGCAGCGGAGAGGCAACGGTGGCCTCCTGTGTTGTTTTTGATACCAATGGCCCCCTCAAGTCGGATTATCGCCGTTTTAATATTAAAGATATAACAGCGGGAGATGACTATGCCGCCATGGAACAAGCATTAACTAGACGCTACAAGCGATTACAAAAAGGCGAAGAAAAATTGCCAGATATTTTATTGATAGACGGTGGCTTGGGTCAGTTAAAAAAAGCGGTCAATGTTCTTGAGGGGCTAGGTGTCATCGGAGTTGAAATTGTCGGAGTGGGTAAGGGGAGAACCAGAAAAGCTGGCTTTGAGACGCTTTTACTTGCCTCTTCATTAGGCTCGGAAGATACTATGGGTGCTAAAAACGACTACACAGAATTAGTCCTAAAAAGTGATTCTGCCGCATTATTGCTAATTCAACAAATTAGGGATGAGGCGCATCGATTTGCCATCACTGGCCATAGGCAACGAAGAGACAAAAAACGAAAAACTTCGAGCCTGGAGGAAATAGACGGTGTTGGCCCTAAACGTCGGCGTGAATTGTTGCGTTTTTTTGGCGACATTAATGAGGCTAAGCGAGCGAGCATTGCAGAGCTTATGCGTGTTCCAAGCATAAGCAAAAAGGTAGCTGAATCTATTTATAGTATCCTGCATAATGAATAAGTTGTTGCTTTTATCTTCCTGATTTTTTCGGTAGTCAAAATATGTGGAATTTGCCAAATATATTAACACTCCTGCGTATTTTGCTGATCCCAGTTTTTGTAGTTGTTTTTTATCTTCCCTGGGAGTGGAAGCATGTTACTGCCGCCTCTATTTTTGGTATTGCAGCAGCGACTGATTGGCTAGATGGCTATTTAGCGAGAAAACTTGATCAGCACACTGCATTTGGCGCTTTTTTGGACCCTGTTGCAGACAAGTTGATTGTCTCAGCGGCATTGCTTGTACTAGTTCAGGTTCACGCAACGTTATTATTTGCTCTTCCTGCGCTAGTGATAGTGAGCCGAGAAATTGTAATATCTGCACTGCGCGAGTGGATGGCGGAGCTTGGAAAACGAACCAGTGTGGCTGTAAATTATTTGGGAAAAATTAAGACCGCCCTTCAGATGATTGCAATCACAGTGCTTCTTGCTGTAGATCCGACCAAACACCCTGAATGGGATATATTAGGCACTATACTGCTGTATATCGCAGCTATTCTTACTTTATGGACGATGGTTATTTACCTTCGTGCCGCATGGCCAGAGCTATCTTCAGTGCCTGATTCGCAGGATTAAATATATTTTCTTTGAGTTTATTGTCGTATTGGTGCAACTTCAGACTATTCTTTAATGAGCCTCTCGGGTACAATTCTGCCTCCAAAAGGCGCGGTGGCAGAGTGGTCATGCAGCTGACTGCAACTCAGTGTACGCCGGTTCGATTCCGACCCGCGCCTCCATTTTAGA
>CAWUVO010000035.1:0-15580 GCA_963925965.1 uncultured Porticoccus sp.
CCATGCCAGATAATCAGAGGTTCTCTCGCTTCCGGGTAAAATAACTCCTGGAGCTATAGCATTTACACGAACATGCGGCGCATATTCAATAGCGGCAAGGCGAGTGAACTCAGCAAGGGATTTTTTTGAAAGAAGGTATGCCGCATAACTGTACTGCTGAAAAGAGACTTTGTTGTCTAAAATATTTATAACGACGCCGCTAGGGTCGGGTCTGAGAGCACAGCCCTTCGCAAAAGCCTGGGTGAGAAGAAAAGGTGCAAAAAAATTGACTGTAAACTGTTTTTGTAACATCCCAATATCCGTATTACTGATTGTTGCCGCATCGTAAACTGAAGCACTATTAATTAAGACAGTTAAATTTGGATAGGATTCTAGTACGTTGTTTATAAGCTCCCCAGGATTAGACTCAGATAAGTCTGCCTGAAAGGTAGTGCATGCAACACCTAGGCTCTCAATATTTTTTACAGCTAAATCTGCGGCAGCAGCAGAGCCGTTATAATGCAAAGCAATATCATAGCCCGCTTGAGCTAAAGAATTTGCAAAAGCCAAGCCTAGTCTGGTGGCACCACCGGTAACCAATGCTGCTGGACGTATAGTGTTGTTCATCTTGAATATAGCCTAGTTGTGGATATTTTATGTAAGCATATCTCTATTTCAGCGATATTGCAGTCCCTGTATTGCGGTATTTAACCTACTAATTTTTAGGCTGCCTGGGCAATTCTATAAATTTAAACTTTAAAGAAGCTTATATTCAGTCAACTTTGATACACTAGGACATTAATCCATCCATAAAAAAAATGAAGGCCTAATGTTTTTTTTACTACGACTAGCTGTAATTATCCAAGCAACTTGGTTCAGCCCTCTATCGACAGCTGAAACCATCACTCAAGTCAATGAGGGCAGCGTTATCTTTGGTTCTAATCAGGCCGAAATAACCGCTAATCAGGCCGAAACAACCGCTGACATTATAAAAAAACTGACGACTCAACACTTTCAGAAACAAGCCATAGATGATGTCCTTTCACAAAATTTATTAACCCAATATCTTGAGCTCTTGGATCCCACAAAAAGCTATTTCCTTCAAGAAGACATAAACGAATTTCAGAAATGGAAATTTAAGTTAGATGATCTACTAAAATCTGGGAATCTTAGCCCTGGATTTTTTATATATAAACGCTATCAGCAAAGAGCATCGAAACGACTTCAAGAAAATGTCGCCCTGCTTGAGAGTGGGTTTATATTTGATCTAAGCAAAGATGAGTCTTTATCAGTCGATACAGAAGCCAACAAATGGCAAGATTCCACAAAGGACGCCGATAATTACTGGCGCAAAAAAATAAAGGAAGCATATCTTCGGCTAAAGCTAAACGACAAGAGTCCGGAAGAAACCAGAAGACTGCTCATAAAACGATATGCTAATCTTAAAAAACGTATCCATCAAAAGGATAGTGAAGATATTTTTCAGATCTACATGAACGCGCTAACCGGTCTCTTTGATCCGCATACATCTTATTTGTCCCCAAGATCGATGGAGAATTTTCGAATCTCACTATCTCTGTCGCTAACAGGCATTGGAGCTGTTCTTGAACTAGACGGAGAACACACAACCATTGTAAGCGTTATTAAAGGCGGCCCCGCTGACAAACAAGGTATTCTTAAGGCTGGCGATAAGATTGTTGCTGTGGCGCAAAACAAACAAGATTTTATTGATGTAGTTGGCTGGCGACTTGATGATGTTGTTGCATTGATTCGAGGAAAGAAAAACAGTCTTGTAAGGCTAGAAATTGTTCCAATAGAAGCTAGCATAATAGGTGCTAATCAAAAAATTGAGATTGTGAGAGATAAAATACAGCTTGAAGAGCAAGCAGCAAAATCCGAAATAATTGAAGTTCCTGCAACTGTAAATGGGAATAACCATATCTATAGAATTGGTGTAATCGAGATTCCTACTTTTTATCTCGACGTAGAGGCGCTTTATAGTAATGATCCTGATTTTAAAAGTACAACCAAAGATGTTGTGCGGCTTATCAATGAACTGCATACAGAAAAAAATGTAGATGGCTTCATTATTGACTTAAGAAATAATGGTGGTGGATTTCTTCAAGAAGCAACAATGCTAACTGATTTATTTATTGGCAAAGGTCCTGTTGTCCAGGTAAAAAATGCTAGCAATTTTACCTCCCGGACTCATCAGTCAAGGTCTAGTATTTATTACAATGGACCTTTATTAGTTTTAATCAATCGGTTGAGTGCGTCAGCTTCTGAAATTTTTGCCGGAGCAATACAAGACTACAACAGAGGGATTATTGTCGGCTCTAAAAGTTATGGCAAAGGGACGGTTCAAATCCAGCTGCCCTTAAAAGAGGGTCAAATAAAGCTCACTGAGTCTAAATTTTATCGTGTTTCTGGCGAAAGCACTCAACTTCTTGGCATCACTCCAGATATTGAACTACCCTCTCCCTATGATATCGAAAGAGTCGGCGAGAGCGCCCTAAAAAATGCTTTGCCTTGGGACACCATTGCTCCAGCAAAGTATAGTATTTACTGGAGTGGTCTCTTAAAAAATCCTCCAATAGATATTCTGCGACGCTCGCACCAAAAAAGGCTACTAGAGGATCCTGATCTAATTTATCTAAAAGAGGAGCTAGATCTCATAAAAGAACGCTCATCGATCAAAGAGCTTTCCTTAAATGAAAAGAAACGAAAAATTCAATCACAAGAATATGACAACAACTTGCTAGCAATAGAAAACAAGAGACGCAAAGCCAAACAACAGAAAAATTACGCATCTATAGAAGAATGGCGCTCTGAAAAAAATGCAAGCAAGGATAAAAACAAAGATGAGGATCAGCGCCCTCTGTCAGAGAAAGACTTAATACTCTATGAGGCTGGTAATATCTTTGCAGATTATTTGAATCACGTATTTTCATTTTCAGAAAAGCAAGAAAAAGCACCTTAATATGAAAATTATGTCTTTTAATGCCAATGGGCTTAGAGCCAGAATAGGCCAGCTAAAAGCTATTATCAGTAACCATGAGCCAGACATTATTGGCCTGCAAGAAACAAAGGTTTCCAATGAAGAGTTCCCAGTAAAAGATATACAAGAATTAGGCTATGACGTCACCTTTCATGGGCAAAAAGGTCACTATGGCGTAGCGTTGCTCTATCGATTGCCAATAATTAATAGTGATAAGGGGTTCCCTCATGATGATAATGAAAATCAAAAACGTTTAATCACTGGAGAATTTAAGTTTCAAAACAAGAAAATAAGTATTTTGAATGGATATTTTCCTCAAGGAGAGTCTCGCTCGCATAATCAAAAATTTCCATATAAACAAAAATTCTATTCTGATCTCGCAGATCATCTTGCGTTCAAATACAACCCTAGCGATCTCTTGCTTGTTATGGGTGACATGAATGTGGCGCCAATGGATTTAGATATCGGCATAGGGGATGAGAATAAAAAACGTTGGCTGCGCACGGGGAAGTGCTGCTTTCTTCCTGAAGAAAGGGGGTGGCTACAAAGGTTAGAAAAATGGGGTCTAACCGACACCTATCAGCATTTTCACCCAAAAGAAACTAACAGGTACAGTTGGTTTGATTATCGCAGTCGCGGATTTGAAATGGATCCTAAGCGCGGGTTGAGAATTGATTTAATTTTAACATCTAAATCACTAACCAAAATGATAACTAGCGCAGGAATTGATCACACAGCAAGAGGAATGAACAAGCCGTCAGATCATTGCCCAGTCTGGATTTCACTAAAGACCTAGCTTGTATATTCTGATAGCTTGCCATCAATCTCTGGCACCACATCAAACAAGTCTGCTACCAAGCCGTAATCTGCAACCTGAAAAATAGGGGCATCAGGATCTTTGTTGATCGCAACAATGACCTTGCTGTCTTTCATCCCCGCCAAATGCTGGATAGCTCCAGAAATTCCTACAGCAATGTAAAGCTCTGGAGCAACAATTTTTCCGGTCTGTCCAACCTGCATATCGTTAGGAACAAAGCCTGCATCGACTGCAGCCCTTGATGCTCCAACTGCAGCTCCTAGCTTATCGGCAACTTTTTCTAGCAAACCAAAGTTCTTGCTGCTTCCCATTCCTCGACCGCCAGAAATAACAATTTTTGCCGATGTTAACTCTGGTCTTTCCGAAATAGCCAAGTCATTTCTAATGAATTCTGATCCCTCGAAATCATGAACACTGCTAAGAGTTTCGACTAGCGCGGAACCACCTTCGGAAGCAGCAGTATTAAAAGCTGTTGTCCTAATTGTCATTAACTTAACTACGTCGTTACTTTTGACTGTTGCGATTATATTTCCTGCATATATAGGACGACTAAAAATATTTTCAGACTCAACACTTATAACATCAGAAATTGACTGCACGTCAATCAATGCAGCGGCGCGAGGAATAATATTTTTTCCTGTAGTTGTCGAAGACATTAATACATGCGAATACTCAGATGCAATTTCTGCAATTAATGGAGCAACATTCTCTGCAAGTTGATTGGCATATACTTTATTATCTGCAAGGCGAACCCTTTTGATTCCTGGGACCCCTGAAGCCTGAGTGGCAACTGCCTTACAACCAAAACCAGCCACTAAGATGTCAATACTATCGCCTAGAACTTGAGCTGCAGCAACAGCATTAAGTGTTATTGTCTTTAAGTTCTTATTATCATGCTCTGCAATAACTAGTATGGCCATTATATAACCTTCGCTTCATTTTTTAATTTATCTAGCAACTCATCCACGCTGTCGACTTTAACTCCTTCAGGGCGTCCTACAGGCGCACTAACGCTCACAATAGAAACACGCGAAGTGATATCAATACCCAGCTCTTCTGCTGTTGTTTCACGAATAGGCTTCTGCTTCGCTTTCATTATATTTGGAAGGGAGGCATATCTGGGTACATTTAATCTAAGATCCGTAGTCACAATAGCAGGCAGGGCAAGCTTAACTGTTTGAAGGCCTCCATCAATTTCTCGAGTCACAAAAACACTATCATTATCAATAACCACCTCAGAGGCAAATGTTCCTTGCGGGTAGCCCGCCAGTGCAGCTAACATTTGTCCTGTTTGGTTATTATCGCCATCTATCGACTGTTTCCCCATCAATACAAGATCAGGTTTTTCTTCATCGCAAAGGATCTTCAAGCATTTTGCAATCGCTAAGGGTTCGATTTCTATCGTCTCTTCAATCTTAACTAAAATTCCCCTATCTGCACCCATGGCTAATGCAGCACGAATCTGCTCCTGCGCCTTCTGAGGCCCCAAGGATACAACAATAATTTCCGTAACGGCGCCCTTCTCCTTGAGTCGAACAGCCTCTTCTACGGCAATCTCACAAAAAGGATTAATCGACATTTTTAAATTATTAAGATCAACACCGGAACCATCAGAGTTAGGCCTAACTTTAACGTTGTAGTCTACAGCACGCTTAATAGCAACCAGCACCTTCATGGCAAAATCCTTTGATATCTTTTAGAAATTATAACTTTTATCATACCTCGAAGACTTGTAATCTTGGGGTTGAATTAAAAAAATATACTTTACACAGTATCTTTAATTCACTTCTTGTTTATTGAAATACAAAATTATCCCTATAATTATCCCTATAATTATAGGGATAATGTTTAATAGCCCCGTAAAGGGTAACATATTGGAATAATCTGGAAGATTTATCTTTGCAAAAGATATCTATTCTTTGCAATAATTCAAATTATCAAAGAAAAGCATCAAGGAGCGCCCAATGGATCGTGAGTATATGGACTACGATGTGGTTATTGTTGGCGCTGGGCCTTCCGGCCTTTCGGCTGCATGCAGATTAAAACAAATAAATGCGGATATCTCAGTTGTTGTTTTAGAAAAAGGATCAGAAGTGGGCGCTCATATACTTTCCGGTGCCATTTTGGAGCCAAGAGCCTTGAATGAACTTTTTCCAGCCTGGAAAGATCAAGGGGCGCCAGTTAGCACTTCTGTTTCTAAAGATAGCTTATATTTTCTTACTAAAAATAAAGCAATAAAAATTCCCTCTTTTTTTGCGCCAAAGACTATGTATAACAAAGGCAACTTTGTTGTCAGTTTAGGCAGCCTATGTCGCTGGCTGGCGCAGCAAGCAGAAAATTTAGGCGTGGAAATCTTTTCAGGTTTCCCTGCAGCAAGTGTCCTATACGCCGACAATGGTGCTGTTGCAGGCATTATTACAGGTGATATGGGAATTGATGCTAAAAACGAAAAGAAGGCCTCCTATACCCCAGGCATGGAGCTTCGGGGAAAATATACTCTTTTCTCAGAGGGCTGTAGAGGGCATCTAGGCAAAGAGATTATTGAAAAGTTTTCCCTGGATGATATTTGCGATCCACAGCATTACGGTTTGGGGGTAAAAGAACTCTGGTCGATACCGCCAGATATCCATCAGCCCGGCCTAGTACTTCACAGTACAGGATGGCCGCTGAGCGAGAGTGGTTCCAATGGTGGTGGTTTTCTGTATCATGCTGACAACAATCAAATAGCAATTGGTCTCATCACTGATCTCTCCTATACCAATCCTTTTGTAAGCCCTTATGATGAATTTCAACGCTACAAACACCATCCTGTAATATCAAAATACCTAAAGGACGGAAAAAGAATTTCTTATGGGGCAAAAGCAGTAGCAAAAGGTGGCCTACAATCACAACCCAAAATGACCTTTCCTGGCGGAATCCTGATCGGAGACAACGCAGGCACATTAAATAATGCAAAAATAAAAGGCATACACTGTGCAATGAAATCTGGAATGGTAGCAGCAGAAACTGTTGCCACAGCGATTCAGGCAAATAAAGAGCATACGGATCTTTTAAGTTTCTCGGAAGTATACAAAGATAGCTGGGCTTACAAAGAACTAAAAATGCAGCGTAATTTTGGTCCAGCGCAACACAAATGGGGGAACATACTTGGCTCTATTTACGCATTCATAGATATCAATGTATTTAACGGCAAGCTACCCTGGACTCTTCGAGACCCAAAGGCTGATTACTCTAAACTAAACACAGCGAGCAAATCGAAGCTTCTTGACTACAAGAAACCTGACGGTATTATTAGTTTTGATAAGCTGTCATCAGTGTTTCTTTCCAACACCAACCATGAGGATAATCAACTCAAACACCTAGTACTGAAAGATGAAGGTTTACCTATATCTTACAATCTTCCTGTTTTTGACGAGCCTGCACAACGGTACTGTCCAGCAGGGGTTTATGAGGTATTGACCAACAATGACGGATCTAAGAAATTTCAGATTAACTCGCAGAACTGCATTCATTGCAAAACTTGTGATATCAAGGATCCCTCTCAAAACATAAATTGGGTGACTCCTGAAGGAGGAGGAGGCCCCAATTATCCAAATATGTAAATAATCACCAAGTACGAAGTGAGCCAGCACGCCCCAGATGCCAATTAACTTGATGTCTTGCCCATGGTGGTCCCAATCTCAACAATAAAGCTTAAAAAACTTTCTCTATCATCAGTATCAAGCTGAAAATTTTCTACTAGAGATAAATCTATAGCTCCCTGAACCAAGGCAAGATATGAAAAATAATGGTGCGATGGGGGTGCGTCTTGCAGCAAACCTTTTTTAACAAGCAGTAGAATTGCTTCATTAATGGAGGCTACGTTGGAATCTCTTAAAGCATAAAATTGAGCCATACTTTCAGCAACCTGGATATCATACTTTAGCTGGCCTTCCAGCTGCCGCGTAAGACGATCCAACTCTGGGTCAGCCAAGCGCATCTTAAGATAGAGGTGGACAGGAGCAAAAGGATCTCTATCAACCGCCCTCATGCTCAGATGAATGCTGGCTGTAATTTTATTTTCGTAATCAAGCAGGATGCGCATTAATATTTCCGCCTTGGAAATAAAATGCTTATAAATTGTTCCTTTGCCAATTCCTGCATGCTTAGCAATCAAGGAGATCGTAATATTAGCTATACCTTGTTTTTTTGCCAATCGTATAGCGTTATTTATGATAGCTCGCTCTCTCGCAAGAAATCTTTTTTTCTTTTCATGAAATTTATAAATATTGATATCATCTTTTGGCATTCAAGCATCACCAAGTAATTGCTTAAGAAGCATAATTGCCTATATAGCTTACCGCTAAAATAAAATCTTCAAGGCGCGATCTATGTTTTTTTTCAATACGAAGGCAGATCTGATTGGTTATTTATAGCTTTTGCATCATCAGCTAAGAACCATCTCCGCCATTGTGCCTTTGGTTCACATATAATATTTTACTTTAATTTTATTAGCCGCTTTATGGCAACCGACAGTAGTCATGAATCCAGCCTGCACCAACGATCGACGCTCGTCAAAAAAATTCTCTTTGACAAACAAATCATACCTTGGATACCAGCACACTACAGTCACTACAATTAAAGCTATAAATATATACTTCATTCTAAGTCCTTTTTTATGATTAAAGAGGCTAATAGTAGTGTTACTACCAGTTGTTATTAATAGAGCGCCTTCAATTATTTATCAAGGGTCAATTTTGCATCCCTTAGCCAAAACCATGCAGCAAGAAAAGCAATAAAACTCGATGATGCTGCATAATTAAAAGCATAAATCGGCGCCACATCCCAGGCAAGGCCTCCAGTGTAAGAGCCAATAGCTCCGCCAGCACCATAGCAGCATGAACTATATAACGCTTGAGCCTTTCCTTGGCAACTTACATCAAAAAATCTGCGGACGCACTCCATGCACGCGGCATGAAAAGCACCGAAAGTGAATGCATGTAAAACTTGAGCTAAAATTAATAGCCATAATTCGTCAGCATAGTGGCCTATAATTAGCCATCGCAATGTCGCAAAAAATAAGCAGCCCAGCACAATTGATCGCACACTAATATGCAAAAGCAATCTATGCATCATCAAGAACACAATGACTTCTGCTGCTACCCCAATAGACCAAATAGCACCAATGCCTGCACGACTATATCCGAAAGATTCCAAATAAATACTAAAAAAACTGTAGTACACCCCATGAGAAAGCTGCATCAACAAGCCAACCAAAAGAAATACAACTACAGGGGTTCGTGTTGCTATCGAAATAAACCTATCACTAACTTTTCCATTGGAGCTAGATGCTGCATTAGGCACAAATATACTAGATAAAAAAATACCAATCAAAAGCGTTAGCCCAACAATAGGTAACGTATCTATATCATGAGAGTCAAACCAGAATCCACCGCCCAGTACAGAGGCAATAAACCCCACAGAGCCCCATAAGCGAATTCGACTATAGGTTTCTGGAGCTTTCTCAAGATAGCTCATAGTAATGACTTCATGTTGAGGAAGGATAGCATTCCAAAAAAAACTATACCCAATCATTACTAATGCAATTGACCAAAATTTTTGGTCAATAAAAATACCGAGAAAACAGAGACAAGAAAGGAGGGCGCCCAGTCGAATAACAGCCGACCTCCTTCCTGTATAATCAGACAGCCATCCCCAAATATTGGGAGCAATCATTTTTGTAGCCATGGGTATAGCCAGCAAAATTCCTATGTCGGTAACACTGAAACCTTTTGAATATAGAAATAACGACCAGTAAGGATGCAGGGCACCCAGTAGGCCAAAAAAACAAAAATAGAAGGCTGATAAGCGCCAATATGGGACTAATAGTTGGGGCATCTTTTTCACAATTAAATAAGACTTTATAGCTTATGGTTTTGAGCTGATGACAACATCAAAGTTTTGAGCTCTTTGCCTTAGCAGATGATCCATTAATGTAATTGCTAGCATTGCTTCAGCTATCGGGGTTGCTCGAATACCCACGCAAGGGTCATGTCTACCTTTCGTGACAACCTCTATAGGGTTACCATTTACATCAATTGAACGACCCGGTATACGAAGACTGCTTGTTGGTTTCAAAGCTATATTTGCAACGATATTCTGCCCAGTGGAGATCCCACCCAAAATACCGCCAGCATTATTCGACAGGAAGCCATCTGGAGTGATTTCATCTCGATGTTCACTACCCACTTGACTGATTGAATCGAAACCAGAGCCTATCTCAACCCCCTTTACTGCATTAATACTCATTAACGCATGCGCTATGTCTGCATCAAGACGATCAAATACTGGCTCTCCTAAACCTACAGGCATATTGCTTGCTGTCACTGTTATTTTAGCGCCAACAGAATTTCCTTCTTTGAGCAAAGCCTGCATGTAAAGCTCCATCTCTGA
This sequence comes from uncultured Porticoccus sp., assembly GCA_963925965.1. Lineage (GTDB taxonomy): Bacteria > Pseudomonadota > Gammaproteobacteria > Pseudomonadales > Porticoccaceae > Porticoccus. The sequence goes on from CAWUVO010000035.1 coordinate 10,227, forward strand.
AACTTTGTCGGGGTCTGGACAGAAGAAAGGGTTATTTTCCACCTCCTCTAAAATAATTTTTTCTGCTTTTATGGGACCTAGTTGAGACAAATATCCTCTAATTACAATTCCTTCTTTTTGATATAAATATTTTTTAGCAATAACTCCTGCTGCAACACGCATAGCTGTTTCACGAGCCGATGAACGACCCCCCCCTCTATAATCTCGAAGGCCATATTTTTTTTGGTAAGTATAATCCGCGTGAGCGGGTCGAAATTGATCTTTAATATTAGAGTAATCTTTTGAGCGCTGATCAGTATTTTCGATTATCAGGCCTATAGGTGTGCCCGTTGTTTTTCCCTCAAAAATACCTGATAGTATTTTTATCTCATCACCTTCCATGCGTTGAGTAGTATAGCGAGACTTCCCTGGTTTACGTCGATCTAGATCGTACTGTATATCTTCCTCAGATATCTCAAGACCAGGAGGACATCCATCAATAATGCAACCCAAAGATGGTCCATGGCTCTCGCCAAAAGTGGTTACAGAAAACAGTTTTCCAATAGTATTACCTGACATAAACACATCCAAATATATTCATCTAACAATATCACAATGTCAGAAGCACACAAAAAATTATTGCAATATTATAGACGATAATCTATATATCTTTGTGTGAGTAGCTGTTGCATGGAAATTGTTTAATAATTAAGTCATGACAACTAACATTTCAGAAGGCATCTGTCCCAAATTTCCCAAAATTTATGCTACTCTCAATGTTCAAAAAATCATTATTTAAAATAAAAATTCATTTATTGGACTCGTTCAACTTCAATCAAATTAAACTAAAAACTGAGAAGACACTAATGACAATAGATTGCTTTAAAAAAATTATCGAATCCACTGGTGAAGACATCTCCAGACCTGGTCTGGTTGACACCCCCAAAAGGGCCTCAGAGTCGTTTAGTTTTCTCACTAAAGGCTACCATCAGAACCTTGAAAAGATTATCAATAATGCTTTATTTCCCTCTGAGTCCAGGGAAATGGTTATAGTTAAGGACATTGAACTTTACTCGCTTTGCGAGCATCATCTATTGCCATTTATTGGCAAATGTCATGTAGCCTACATTCCCAATGGCAGAGTTCTAGGTCTATCAAAAGTCGCACGAGTAGTAGACATGTTCGCGAGACGCCTGCAAATTCAAGAAAATCTAGTAATGCAGATCGCCAAAACAATTGAAAATGTCACAGGGGCATCTGGAGTTGCTGTTATCATAGAGGCTAAGCACATGTGCATGATGATGCGAGGTGTCGAAAAACAAAACTCTATTATGAAAACTTCAGCAATGCTAGGATGTTTCCGTGAACAACAAGCCACAAGAAACGAGTTTCTTTTTCTCCTCAAGGATTAACTTTCGAGACGATTTTTGCACGCTAAAGATGAGTCATAAACTGAAGTTCACCGGATCCTTGAGAAAAGCTAATTGCCTCAATAACTGCCAAAGAACTAGTATTCATCGACCATACTAGCCCTTTTCATCAGCAATGTACTCTAAAATATTACCAATCAAGGGCTGATGGCTAAGCAACAGCATGCTTTCTAGATTATATTTATCTGTGAGTTCATCGATGTATGCCTGAACTGTGTGAATTTTCTCTCGGAACACAACACATCATCCGTTAATATTTTTCCTGAATAATTTAGGACATCGGAGACCGCCTGGAGATTTTGCTTGGCACGAAGTGTTGTGCTACATACGATGAGTTGAATTTTCTCAAGTTCAATTAAATGGTGGAAAATCACTTTTTGGGTGTCTATTCTGCCTTGAAGAGACAATGCGCGCTAACACATGGTTGAATCATAAGGAGAATCGCCATGTCGAAGCAAGTAAATAAATACTTTATGACCTAAGGTTAATTGTTTGCTGGACTTTCAATTATACCTCTGATTTTTTATCATCTTTTTCAACAAAAGTAGGTACATCATCTATTTCAGAAGCATATGGGTCTTGCTCTCCAACAGTCTCTGTGGGTAGTTCAACCTCAGGCCAGTCTGAGAAAGGGAACGGTTTTTGATCATTATTGTAGGTTAGAAAGAGGAATGCTTGGCACGTCCATATAGAAACTCCCTGGCCAAAAGATTGCAGATTTCTATTTGGTTTTCCAGACCAAACTACTACTGCAAATTGCATGAAGCTAACAATAAATACCATGGTTCGGGAAATAACAGACAGGAGCCCAAACAAGACCATGTACAAAGCTCGAATCCAGTTATCGATATTACGCAAATTTATTTTATTTTGATTTTCCATTCAGTCCTCGCTACTATTTTTCAGGCCAGCAAGACATAAAAACTACTTACTCATGAACTCCACATCGGTATTTTGCTCAGCAAGCATCATAGCTTTCAAAACCTCCTCTACAGGCCTACCATTAAACATTGTTTCATATAAGGCATTCACAAGTGGCATATAGATTTGTAACTTTTCAGCCTCTTCTTTAATCATTCGAGTTGTGTTTATCCCCTCTGCTATATGCCCCACTTCTACTATTGCCTCATCAACAGAAAGGCCGCGACCTAAAGCTAAGCCAACCTGGTAATTTCTACTTAAAGGCGAGGTGCAGGTCACAAAAAGGTCTCCAACACCACTTAATCCCAAGAAAGTCATAGGGTTAGCCCCAAGAGCAGCGGAAAACCGACTCATTTCAGCCAGACTTCTAGTAATAAGCACGCTGACTGTATTTTGACCCATTTTCATAGAAGCAGAAATACCTGACGCAATGGCATAAATATTTTTCAACGCCCCCGCAAGCTCAACACCAAGCCTATCTGAATTGGCATAAACACGAAAATAATGCGAACTTAACAATTGCTGGATATCGCAACAAACCTGAGGATTACTGCTTGCTACTACGGTAGCTGTAATTGCTTTATTTGCAATTTCTATAGCTAGGTTGGGTCCGCTAATGACGCCCACCCGAGCTTGAGGTAGCTCTTCTTCGAGAATCTGACTCATTAATTTAAATGTCTCGGCCTCAATACCTTTTGCTGTGCTAACAACCTGGACGCCTGAAACAACATACCTGCTAGCCTCATTGGCTAATTTTCTGAATGCTTTGCTGGGTACAGCAAAAAATACTACATCAGCATCTTTCAAAGAAGTCTTCAGGTCAGAAGAAAATTCTAATCTAGAATCAAGAAGGCAGCCTGGTAGGTATCTGACATTTTCGCGAGAATGCGAACACTTCTTGGCATTTTCTTCGCTTCTCATCCATAAGACAACTTTGTGCCCGTTTTCAGCGACCATGTTAGCTAAGGCAGTACCGAAACTGCCTCCGCCCAAAACTGCTATCTTACCGAATGAGACCATGACTTGACTTCAATGTTGTTTGTCGGATTATAGTCCTAACTCTCAAGCTATAGCTATCAATCAGATTTTCCATCAAATAACAATTGATTGAGTCTTTTTACAAACAAAGACGGATTATCTAATTGCTGCCCAGCAGAGAGTATTGCCTGATCATAAAGAAGCTCAGTTAATTCGCCAAATTTTTCATCGTTGCTGGTTTCACCAAGAAGTGAGACCAAGGAGTGCGTAAGGTTTATTTCAAGGCCAGGCAAGTCCTCTGGAACTTCCTGTCCGGCTGCAACCATCATTTTACGCATCTGAGGACTTAATGAATGCTCTGCATAAACCAAGCACGCTGGAGAACCAGTCAATCTCCGTGTTTCACGCACACTGTCGACTCGACCAGCTAAATTAGCTTTGATTTTTTCTATGATTCCTGAAGATTCCACCTCATTTTTTTCATCTATTTTCTCGGGGCCGCCAAAAATAGATTCATCTAGATCGCCCTTTGTAACATCCCGCAAAGTCTTTCCATTAAACTGAAAAAGATGGGACAGAGTCCACTCATCCAGTCTATCGGTTAGAAGTAAAACTTCAACATCCTTTTGTTGAAAAACTTCAAGGTAGGTGCTGTTGCGAGCAGCATTTAGATTTTCTGCAACAAGATAATAAATCTTATCCTGCCCTTCTTTCATTCGAGCTATATAATCAGAGAAGTTTGCTGTTTGCTCTGATCCTTTTGTTTTGGTGGTGGAATACTTAAATAGACTTGCAATACGTTCGCGATTAGCAAAATCTTCGGCAGGGCCTTCTTTAAGAACACTACCAAAAATATGCCAGAAGCTCATATATTGATCAGGGGATTCTTTCGACATTTTTTCCAACATGTCCAACACTCTTTTTGTTAAAGCGCTACGCATGCTGTCGACATCTGAATTGCCCTGTAGTATTTCACGAGAAATATTCAAAGGAAGATCACTAGAGTCCAAAACTCCCTTAACAAATCGAAGGTATCTTGGCAGAAATTGCGAAGCATCGTCCATTATGAAGGTACGTTGGATATACAACTTTAAACCTCTGGATGCCTCATAATTGTGTAGATCAAAAGGCGCGCTGGAGGGAATAAAAAGTATGCTAGTGTAATCTAACTTACCTTCAACTCGATTGTGACTCCAGGACAAAGGATCAAGAAGGTCGCGGGACAGGTACTTATAAAACTCCTGGTATTCTTCGTCCTTGATATCACTTTTTTGTCGAGTCCAAAGAGCTGTGGCTACGTTAACTGTCTGAAATTCTTCATCCTCACTTTTCTTAGATTTCTTCGTTTTCTTCGCTTTCTTTCCCTCTTTGGGTTCTTCGGTTTCATCTAGCGGAATAAGTGAAGGTTTTTTTACCTCAATAGGCACTGAAATATGATCTGAGTATTTCTTAATCGTACTGCGTACCCTTAAATCTGCAGAAAATTCCAGCTCATCCTCTTTTAAATATAAGGTGATGGATGTTCCTCTATCTGATTTTTTAATATCTTCTATTGTGTACTCAGCATCGCCATCACAAACCCAACGAACAGCCTTGTCTACTGGCAATCCAGCCCTTCTAGTTTCAACAACAACCTTATCCGCGACAATAAATGCAGAATAAAATCCAACTCCAAACTGGCCTATTAGTTGCGAATCTTTTTTCTCGTCGCCACTCAAGTTACTTAAAAACTGGGCCGTTCCTGATTTTGCAATTGTCCCAAGGTGATCAATAACCTCCTCGCGTGACATACCTATGCCATTATCTTGAATAGTAATGGTGCCTGCTTCAGAGTCAGCACTGATGCGAACCCTCAGATCTGGAGAGTCTTCGTAAAGCGAGGAGTCAGTAAGGGCCTCAAAACGAAGCTTATCAACCGCATCAGATGCATTAGAAATTAACTCTCTCAAGAATATCTCTTTATTGCTGTAAAGAGAGTGGATCATTAAATGTAGAAGCTGCTTTGCTTCTGTCTGAAAACCTCGAGTTTCAACAGTCATGGTTATA
>CAWUVO010000036.1:0-10422 GCA_963925965.1 uncultured Porticoccus sp.
TCAGCCCCACACACAGAAGCTTGCATATAAAGTAATAGACTTCGTGCCTGAAAAGATAGCAAAAATTTTAGCAGATGGAAATCCTGTTGCTTGGTTTCAGGGAAGAATGGAGTTTGGCCCCAGAGCTTTAGGGGGCAGATCCATTTTGGGCTGCCCAAGTTCTGCAGGTGTTGCAGAGCGAATTAATGAACAAATAAAATTTAGGGAAAGATGGCGACCGTTTTGTCCTAGCATGTTAGATAGAGTTGCATCTGAAATGTTTAAAATTGACCACCCTGCGCCTTTCATGACTTTTACATTTGAAGTTAATGATGCTTGGAAATCTCGTGTTCCCGAAGTGGTTCATGAGGACGGAACTGCTCGTGCTCAAGCTCTGAAAAGAGAATTTCATCCACGTTATTATGAGCTTATGGAGGAGATGGAGAAATTGACGGGTAATGGAGTTGTTCTGAACACCTCGCTGAATAGGAGGGGTGAACCTATGGTCTGCTCGCCAGAAGATGCATTGAGCATGTTTTTTGGTTCAGATCTGCAGTATTTAATTATGGAAGACGTGCTGGTGGTCAAAAATAAACAGCTTCTTGAGCCATTTTCTAGGTAATTTTTTCTTCAAAAAGATGCTGTAATGTTTAATTGGTACCCAAAAGAAATATGGATGAACCATGACAACTATTGATAAAGATCAGCTAATATTCAGTATTATTATTCCAACTTACAATTATGCTCATACATTGGATAGAGCCATAGACTCGATATTGGATCAGTCTGGTGATGGTTATGAAATTCTAATTATTGATGATGGGTCAACTGATCATACATCTAAAATCGCAGATGGCTACTGTCAAAAATTTCCTAAAAAAATTAAGTATTATTTGCAAGACAACCAAGGCCCTGCAGCTGCAAGAAATTATGGTGCTGAACTTTCTGTCGGGGAGTATATTTTTTTTCTTGATGCAGATGACGAAATGGCCCCCAACCTTTTAGATTTTTTGCGAAAACGCATATCATATGGAGTTGATGTTGATGTATTTTTTGGAGACCATATCTCTGTTGCCTCAGATGGAATAGCTGCTTATAGCGCTACACGCCCTTTGCCACAAACACATGAAAAGCGTTTTTCGGCATACATACTTAAAAAATTACACTTGTCTCACTGCGCGAAGCTTCTTCATCGTAGAGTTTTTGAGGGGATAAGCTATCCCATTGAGCTCAGAATCTCAGAAGATATTCCTTTTATGGCTAAATTATTAGCGCTCTATGAATGTGAACTTATTAGCGTACCAATGGTTATCGTTCACAAACATGAAGACAGTCTTCGTCATAACGCAGCTTATGCTATTGAGGCCGGAGAGAGAGTTGCAGACCATATTTTTTCTTTTGCTACTTTGCCCGATTGGGCTACCAAGTATGAAAAAATTTATAGGGCTAGAAGATGCTTGTCCATTTTTCGAACACTATATTTGTCGGATCAAAAAAAGGAGTCTTTATTTTTCTACAAGAAAGCCCTATTCTTATCTCCATTCTTGGCTTTGAGGCCTGAGCATATAAAGAAAGCGATAAAAATCTGGTTTTGTGGTTGAGGTAAAAAATTAACTATAATGGCCATGATAGTCGTGTTCAATCTTAGTGAATGTAGAAAATATCAGGGTAGCTTGCATTTCTCCAAGAGATATTATTTGAAACACGCTATGCTAACATAATAGAAATGAAGGTTTTTTATAAAGGATAACTTCATGACGTTTGTTGTGCCGCAATTTGATCTATCTCGGGTGCTCGTTGTAGGGGACCTTATGCTTGATAGTTATTGGCATGGAGCATCTACTCGTATTTCCCCTGAAGCTCCAGTGCCAGTAGTGAACATAGTCCAATCCGAAGAGAGAATAGGTGGTGCCGGCAATGTGGCATTGAATCTGGCTTCACTAGGAGCATCGGTTGTTCTTGTCGGCATTGTCGGCAATGATGACGATGGGAGAACACTCAAAGTTAAACTTGAATCTGCCGATATATGTTGCGACTTGCAAATTTCAACATCTAAGCCAACAATAAAAAAACTTCGGATTATCAGTCAACATCAGCACCTTCTTCGATTGGATTTTGAAGAGCGTTTTACTGTCGAAGACTCTTCGCAGATATTTAAGAAGGTTGAAGCTTTAATTGCTGGCTCCGGCGTGCTGGTCCTTTCTGATTACGCAAAAGGCTCTTTACAAGATCCATGCTCATTAATAAATCTAGCTCGTAAATATGAAATTCCTGTATTAGTGGACCCAAAGGGAATTGATTTTGAACGATATAGGGGCGCTACACTTTTAACCCCTAATTTTTCTGAATTTCAAGCAGTAGTAGGCGTCTGCACTAATGAGCAGATATTAGCCGAAAAAGGCGACACACTAATGGCATCGCTAGATATAGCGGCATTATTGGTCACTCGCAGCGAAAAAGGCATGACACTTTTACGACAAAATCTCCCGCCCTTCCATCTACCTGCACGCGCTCGCGAGGTTTTTGATGTCACCGGAGCCGGCGATACCGTTGTTTCATTGTTAGCAGGGGCTCTCGCTTCGGGGGCTGATATGTTGGATGCAGTCACAATGGCTAATATTGCAGCTGGAATTGTAGTGGGAAAATTGGGGACATCGACTGTTAGTCATCCAGAACTATGTCAGGCTATGTATGCCGATCATGGTGCTGAGTTTGGTGTGACAAACGATGAACAATTAATAGCTCATGTGATCGATGCAAGAGCTAGAGGCGAAAGAATTGTATTTACCAATGGGTGTTTTGATATTCTTCATGCTGGCCATGTTGGTTATCTCAAGCAGGCCAAGGAAAAAGGAGCTAGGCTAATTGTGGCCGTCAACGCAGATGCTTCTGTCTCAAGCTTAAAAGGCCCTAGTCGTCCAATTAATTCAGCAGATCGACGCATGGCTGTATTGGCGGCACTAAAGTCTGTCGATTGGGTTGTGGCTTTTGACGACGAGACCCCAGAGCGCTTACTTACCCTAATTAAACCAGATATTTTGGTTAAAGGTGGAGATTATAGCCGCAACGAAGTTGTTGGTTTCGAAATAGTTGATGCTTATGGCGGAGAGGTTCAGGTATTAAATTATTTTGAAGACTGTTCAACCACGGCTATTGTAAAAAAAATCCAAGAGAAATAAGTAATATTCTGAATGGCATGTCGACTATAACTTACAGCCCGATAGTTCCTTTGCTTTCGCTGCATTGTCACTTAGATGTTTAGGATTTATTGTACCTACAATTATGCTGCTTACTCCTGGATGCTCAAAAATCATTTGAAAGCCCTCTCTTACGGGATCCTCCGCCATCGATTTTACTGCATGACCGCTAGCTAAAGCTTTTTTGATAAACAGCCCTTTGTTGTGAGCAGCGCAGTAATCAATAACTGGAAGTTCATCGTTATATTTTAGATTCCATGTCACCATCACTCCATCTGATTTCCTTGCCGCTAGAAGACCACCTTCTATGGTTTTACAGGACATGCCAAAAGCTTGAATCTTGCCCTCAATTTTAAGTTGAGCAAGTGTTTCTAGGGCTCCATGATTGTTGATGATATTTTCATCATCGCCATCTGAATGCACTAATACAATATCAATAATATCAGTATTTAGCCTTTTTAAGCTTCGTTCAACACTGAATCGCATGTATTCAGGTGAAAAATTAAACTGTGATATACCGTCTCGGAATTCTTCACCAACCTTGCTGCAAATAACCCATTGCTTACGCAGTCCTTTTAACAGTTTTCCCAATCGTTCCTCGCTATTGCCATAAGATGGGGCTGTATCGATTAAATTGATGCCAAGGGCACTTGCTTGAGCTATTAGACTGGCTGCATCTCGGTCATCTGGGATTGTGTAGCTTTGAGGGTACTTAACCCCTTGATTGCGACCAAGCTTAACTGTCCCTAAGCCCAGGGTGCTAATTTGAATTCCAGTATTGCCAAAGATTCTCTTGGGGAGCAAGGCTAATCTCCAAATGCTGTTTGCCAAGGGGTTTTGGCTATAGCCGGCGAATCTAAAAAAGATAGATCAGGTATAGCCGCTCCAGACTTTTTTAACTGTTTTGCATCTAGCAGTGCAATAACCTCATCGGCTAGATTGGGGCACAGTGTAAGCTTAGTCGGCCAGGCCACAATAATATTTGAGTGTTTTTTAGTACTGCTAGCAAATGCTTTGTCAGGTCTGGCAAATTTTTTCTGTCTTGGTTCTGCTCTTTCTATAGGCAACGCTGCCCATTCGGCGTTAGATAGATCAACCCAGGGCATTAACTCGAAGAGCTCTTTTTTTGCATTTTGAATAATAGCCTCGGAGGACAACCCGACACCTTTTTCTGCCAAACTGCCACCTAGATACCAGACCTGCCTCTTTTCATCACAGGGGTGACTCGAAATGGTTAGTCTTGGTGTTTTTTCTGCCCCCAAACAATGACCATAAAAAGAATATGGGTAGGTATGTTTGACCATTAACATATGCAAGGGACGCCGCTGCATACGAGGGGATTCTTCTCCAATTTCATTCAAAATAGATTCATTGCCTTCGCCTGCAGTTAGTATAAATTGATTGGCGTTTAGTGAATATTCTTGATTGTTATAAAAGAAAACTAAAGATGCTTTATTGTTAGCATCTTTTCGCCATTGCGTGTTTTTCCAGTTAATTTTAAAAATAGGGCCAAGATAATTATTGGCTAGAATTCTAACAACACTAGGCACATCGAGAACTATGTCTAGCAGCCTATAAACGCTACCTTTAAATTTATTGTTTTGAAAAATAGGAGGTAAGTCGTCTTTAGATACTTTATCTATACGTCCGCGAGCAGTCTTGCTTGCCAAGAACGTAGTCATTTTTGACAAGACACTTGTGCTGGACCACATGTAAAAATGATCGCTTAATTTGGCAGCACCTTTTAGATCGACGTCTCCATGGCCTGCCATACATTGCTGCCAATGGATTGGCATTTCAGCAATAGCTTCTGAGGCACCTGTTAGGGTTCCGTTTAGGGTATATTTCATGCCGCCATGTATCATCCCTTGGCTTGCTACAGTTTGATCGCTACCAAGAGCATTTTTCTCGAACAATATAACATTGTAGCCTTCTGTAGCTAGGCGGTTTAGCAGCCATAATCCAGCCACACCTCCACCAATAATAGCAATATCGCAGGTCATTTTTTGTTGTTCGGTTGCGGCCATGCCAGTTGAATTCCTTTGGGTTAGCTTTTATTCTAAAATTTTATTTTTAAAATGACTAACCAGTTATTTTTTGGAGCATTGATTTAGAAGACTAGTATAGCCCGACTAATATCATTATGCTTTCAGAAGAATTTTCAGAGCTATTAAGTTGATGCTCAAATATATTGTTTAATTTTTTGACCGGCTCTCTTATATGTACCGTATATTTTACACAGTGCTACTTTATTTTTTAACGCCTTTGGTGATATTGAGAATGTTTTGGCGTGCTCGCAAAAATCCTCGATATAGCCATCGTTGGTATCAAAGGTTTGGTTTTATTCCTGAAGTTGATGTGAGTCAAAAGGTAGTTTGGATACATTCTGTTTCAGTCGGAGAAACATTGGCCGCAGCGCCCTTGATAAGAAAGCTCCAGAAGCGTTACCCCGATAGACTTTTAGTGATAACCACCACAACTCTTACAGGCTCAGAAAGAGTGCAATCAATTTTTTCTAGCGAGATTTACCATGCATATGCCCCCTATGATTTGCCGGGTGCGGTGAATCGTTTTCTGAGACGTGTGCATCCAAGCTTAGTGATAATTATGGAAACAGAATTATGGCCGAACTTAGTTAATTACTGCCATGATGCCGCCATACCTGTGATCATCGCCAATGCTAGAATGTCAGAAAAATCTTCAAGGGGATATCAGAGATTTTCTCGACTTACAAAGAATATGCTAGAAAAAATTAATTATGTAGTGGCGCAACATGCTGATGATGGTAAAAATTTTTTGAAGTTGGGGTTGAGCGAAACACAATTGACGATTTCTGGAAATATTAAGTTTGATGTCGCGCTGGATAGTGAGTTATCTAGTGCGACATCAAGATTAAAATTAGAATGGTCCGGCCAAAATAATCGACCAATATTTCTTGCGGCTAGCACTCATCGAGGTGAAGACGAGATAGTCTTGGATGCTTACAAGAAGATAAGAAAAAACTATCCAGAGCTTTTGTTAGTTATAGTGCCGAGACATCCTGAAAGATTTTCTGAAGTAGCGCAACTCTGCTCGGAGCATGGCCTAGGTATCGTCAAGAGGAGTGATGGTGTTGGGCCAAAAAGACATGACCAGGTTTTACTTGGAGATACCATGGGGGAGCTTATGCTTTTTTATGGAGCATGCGATGTTTCTTTTGTAGGGGGAAGCTTGGTTCCATCCGGGGGTCACAGCTTAATTGAACCAGCCATCTGGGGGACTCCACTAATTAGCGGCCCATCACTGTATAATTTTTCTGAAGTATCGCGATTACTTACAGATGCCCAAGGTATGCGTATATGTCAAGACTCCAGCAGTATGGCAAAGATTGTTCAGGAGCTTTTGGGGGATACTCTAGAAGCAGGGCGAATGGGGACTGCCGCAAAATTTGTAGCAGAAGGTAATCGAGGAGCTTTAGATAAGTTGATGAAGGTTATTGATAGACAGATTTCATGACAATAATTTCTGGATTGAGCCAAGCATTTAGCTCGATAAGGTCTTTGGGGCTCAGCTGTCCAGACACTTCTTTGAGTCGTAATAAGCTATTAATATAGTCGTAGCGAGAGTCAGCATAGTCTCTCTTGGCTTGGTATAGGCTTCGCTGTGCAATTAAAACATCAGCAATATTTCGAGTTCCTGCCTCATAACTTTCTTCGGTGGAAGTTAATACGCTTTTTGCTGAATCTACAGCCTGCTCGCGAGCCTGCACTCGGGCAACGTTTGTGAAAACCTGCAGATGTTGAGACCTGGTTTGCTGTGCGGTGCTTCGTTGCTTGCCTATCCAAATTTCCTTTAGCTGCAAAAATTGCTGCATGGCCTGCCTTCTTTTGGCGCTTATAAGCCCTCCAGTAAAAATAGGCACACTTATTTCCACTCCAGTGCTATACCCTAAAGAGTTGCTTTCAGATGGACTTGAAAAAGGGGTGCTGGTATTTAGATCTGTTCCCATGAAGTAGCTGTCAGAACGATCATCATAGTAGGATATAGATCCTGTTAATTTTGGCAAATGCTCATATTTTTTTGATTTTGCATTTTGCGCTGCTGCATCTCGGGCATGACGAGCAGCCTTAAGTGAAAAATTATTTTCTAATGCAAACTGAACCCATTCCTCTCGACCTAATGGCTCTGGTTTTATAATAGGAAAATCGGTGGCTAGTCCGGCCAGTTTTTCATGCGACTGACCTGTTAGCACTGTCAGACCGTCAAAAGCTATATCAAGAGCAGTTGTTGCTTCTAGAGATTTAACTCGGGCGTTATCATAGGCGGCCTTTGTTTCGTATATTTCTGTGATGGCGGTTAACCCAACCTCAAAGCGTTTCTTGGCTTGATCCAGTTGATCTCTTATAGCCTCTTCTTCAGCAATCGTTGATTCTAAAGCTTCCTTTGCTCTGAGAACTCCATAATAAGTATCAGCGCATCTTAGTATGAAGGATTGTTGATTCGCAGAAAATTGCAATTGAGCTTCGTAACTGAGCTCTTTTCCTTGTTGAAAAGAAAACCATGCGGGCAAGTTAAAAATTGGCTGAGATAGTGTTATGGAGTAACTTTTTGTGTCCCGATCGGTATTGCCCTTGCGACCGAATATTGAGTTTTGACCTAAAACCGAAGTCGATGATCCTTTCCATTCATTTTCTGAGTATGTACCTATGGCGTCAATATTTGGCAATAATGCCGCTCTATTAATATTTTTTGATTCTGTTTTTGCAAGATATTCAGCCTGTGCCGCTAGCAACTCAGAGTCGTTGCGCAAAGATACCTCATAAATCTGTAATAGTGTGTCTGCGCTCCAGCACAATGGGGCCAATATGCCTAGGCTGATAAGGATAAAGAAATTAGCAAAATGATTCATTCAAATTTTTCCAATTTTGGTGCTTACGGTGTTACATTAATTCTATCAGATTTCCTCGGACTAGCCATTGCTAGAGTATTCATGTCATGAGATTTTTAAGTTTACGAAAAAAACTAACCAAAAGACTGCGTATTGGCTATGACGATGCTTAAGCATAAATATAACTCTCAGGATGTTTTGGTGAAAAAAGAAGAAGAAGTGTTTTCTGGTTTTTTTAAAATGCTTCGAATTACTTTGCGCCATAAGCTTTTTTCTGGTGAGTGGAGCAAACCTATTGAGCGAGAACTATTTCAGCGTAGCGTTGCTGTAGGGATTTTGCTTTATGACCCTATACACAAACTAGTGGGACTGATAGAGCAGTTTCGAGTTGGGGCGTTAGATGAACGGAGTGGACCTTGGCTGTTTGAGGTTGTTGCTGGTATGGTTGATTCCGGAGAGTCGCTAGAGGAAGCGGCTTTACGAGAAGTGAAAGAAGAGGTTGATATCGAAGACATCGAATTAAAGCATATTTGTGAGTATTGGGTGAGCCCTGGAGGAACGAATGAGCACATGCATCTTTATTGTGGCGTCACTAACCTGATTGGCCTCAAAGGCAATTGTGGCATGAATGAGCATTCTGAAGATATTTCTCTGCATATCATTGCTGAAGATGATGTATTCTTATGTTTAGAAAAAGGACAATGCAATAATGCTGCAACTACAATCTCTTTGATGTGGCTACAAAAGCATTCCGATAATTTCTTTGGCACACCTGTATCGAGTGACCAAATGTGGAGCAAGTCGTTTGATAGCTAATATTAAGACCCAATATAAGATAGATCTTCATGGCTATATGGCTGATGGCGACGCTAACTATGCTCGGCTATTAAAGTTATTTCCTAATATTGATGAGGCTGATCAGCGCAAGATCTACGTTTATAGCGCAGACAAGCATATCTTGCGATTTCAGGTGTTAGAGAGAACGCCTTATACAACGTTGATAAAGCTTGACGAGAAAACGGGTACATATGTTCCATGCAAAAGATTAAATTCATGGTTGAAACTGCCTCTCTTGAAATTAAGACTGTATCACGATGCGAAGATGGCAGAGGTGGTGTCCTGTGATGGAGCTAGGCATATTCGCCCGCGCTACGAATATTTGAATAAAAATAGGTATCAGCCGGATGAAAAAGCTCAATGGAATCAATTTCTCTCAGAATGGTTAGCGTATTGTCTTGAGTTTGGGTATGACCCTGCTCCAGTGTTGTAGATTTCCTGTCTTTTTTGAGATCCAAACAGCACCTGATTGACGGCATGTAAGGTATTTTGGCACCAAAGAAGTAAATTGAAGAGAGATATTATGGTGCGGCTTGTACAGATTACAGATTGCCATTTGGGCGCAGAAAAATTTTTTATATCGCATGGCGTAAATACTTACGAGAGTTTCTCTAAAGTGTTGCATGAAATCTCCACTAAATCTCCCCCCTCTTTAATTATTGCTTCGGGTGATATTTCTTCTTCGGGCGAAAAATGCTCGTATCAACTTTTTTCTGATGTAATGGAATCTTCATTGATACCCTATAGGTGGCTGCCTGGCAATCATGACGATTTTTTTTTGATGAACAATATAATTGTGCAGCCCTTTGTCCGGGTAGAAAAGCAAGAAAATTGGGCTATTATTTCTTTGGTTAGCGTTGATCCTGGAAGCGTAGCTGGCGTACTTGCAAAAGACGAAATCGAGCAGCTAAAGAATTTATTGCAAAATTGCTAGAATTATTTTGTGCTGCTCTTTGTCCATCATCATCCTGTGAATATAAATTCCAGGTGGCTGGATGAGCACTGCATATCAAATAACCGGCAATTTGAAGAAATATTAGCTCAATATGATAATGTAAGAGGAATATTTACCGGTCATGTCCATCAAGAAAGAGTCACTAATTGGAATGATTTGCTTGTTTATAACACCCCCTCAACGTGTTTTCAGTTTGCTAGTGATGTCGAACGTTTTCAGTTAGGTGAGCAAGCGCCTGGTTATCGATGGATTGAGCTATATCCGGATGGTTCTTTTGACACAGGAGTGAATTATCTGGAGGCTTGGCATGCAGGCATGGACTAATTTTGAGAGAGTTGTGTTTATTGCCTTTAATTGCGTAACACTACTTTGATTTATCTGTTCTCTTGAAAGAATTTATATCACTATGAATGCTTTGATATAGAAAAACTCTGGTAGGTTATGACAATAATTTATATTCATGGGTTTAACAGCTCTCCAGCTTCTTTGAAGGCAAGGCAAACTAAGGATTGGCTGGAAAAATCATCTTTAGATCGCAGCTTTCTGTGCCCGGCGTTAGACGGCGATACGTTTATTGCAATTGACCA
>CAWUVO010000037.1:0-8465 GCA_963925965.1 uncultured Porticoccus sp.
CATCGGCATTTTGGTTTAGGTCAAACAGAGACCGTTATCAGCCTGTCTCCTGGATACCATACTTTGCAGTTGATACTTGGTGATTACTCTCATATCCCGCATAAAAAACCAGTCATATCAAAAAAGATCAGAATAGAAATAAAATAAAGGGTATTTTCTCGACATAGATTTGCATCGAAACCACACTGCGTTTAATTACCTGCGAAGGACACCCTCTAAGGCTAGCTCTAGATGACCCACGGTCCTTTCTATATTATGCAGCTTATCCAAACCAAATAAGCCGATTCTGAAAGTTTGGTAATCTTCACCTTCATCACACTGTAAGGGAACTCCAGCAGCTATTTGAACACCTTCAGCCATGAATTTTTTCCCGTTATGGATGTCTATGTCATCGGTATAGCTGACAATAACAGTTGGCGCCTGAAAACCTTCTGCAGCAACACTCTTGAACCCTTGAGACACCAGCAGCTCTCTAACTTTTCTTCCAAGATTTTGCTGTTCTTGCCTGACTTTTTCAAATCCATAGACTTCTGTTTCTTTCATAGCGTCATTGAATTTAAGTAATGCATCAGTTGGCATGGTTGCATGATAAGCATGACCTTCATTCTCGTAAGTCTCCATAATTTGTAGCCATTTACGAAGATCACAGGAAAAGCTAGTGCTTATGGTTTTTTCAATTTCTTCTCTGGCTTTATCGCTGAGCATCACAAGGGCACTACAAGGTGACGCACTCCATCCTTTTTGAGGCGCGCTAATTAGAACATCAACTCCGCACTGCTTCATATCGACCCATAGAGCGCCAGAAGCAATACAGTCAAGGACTAATAGCCCCCCTATTGAATGAACGGCTTCCGCGATAGACGATATGTAACCATCAGGAAGAATCATGCCCGCTGAGGTCTCCACGTGAGGGGCAAAGACTATAGCGGGTTTACTGGTTGTTATTTGACGAACAACCTCTTCTATTGGGGCCGGAATCATCGCGAAATGCATAGTAGCGTTGATTTTTTCGGCATCAGCAGGTCTTGCCTTCAGTACAATTATTTCAGAGGCGATTGAACCCATCTCAAGGATTTGACTCCAGCGGTAACTAAACCAACCATTCCTTATAACTAAACATTTTTTGTTGGTAGCAAACTGTCTAGCTACTGCCTCCATGCCGTATGTTCCGCCACCTGGTACCACTACCACAGATCGTGCGTTGTATACATTTTTTAATGTGCGCGAGATATCAACCATGACTTCCTGGAAGCGCCTCGACATATGATTTAGAGAGCGATCAGTAAATACCACTGAATATTCTAATAGTCCATTTGGGTCTGTATTAGGGAGTAAGCCGGGCATATGCAATCCTCATGATCAAGAAGTTCTGAAGTGTTCTAGTTAAAAATTAGAAGAATTTTTTATTGTTTCTTGACTGGTAAGATATTCTTCGTAGGAGCCTTTAAAGTGTACAAGTTTTTTGTCTTTAATTTCAATTATATGGTTTGCTAGAGATGAAACAAATTCCCTATCATGGCTGACAAAAATCAAAGTGCCATCATAATTTTCAAGAGCTAGATTCAATGATTCGATAGCCTCCATATCTAGATGGTTGGTTGGTTCATCCATAATGAGGACATTTGAGTCCATCATCATTAGCTTGCCAAATAGCAGTCTATTCTTTTCCCCACCAGAACAAACTTTAACCAGTTTTTTGAAAGCATCGGTGGAAAATAATAATCGACCAAGCGTAGCTCGTACAATTTGATCATCATGGTTGGGTTTTCGCCACTGACTCATCCAATTGAATAAATCTAAATTATTCTCAAATTCTGATGTGCTGTCTTGCGGGCAATAACCGAGTGCCGAATTTTCTGACCACTTGATAGCACCGCTGGTGGGAGAGATTTGATTTATAAGGCAACGCAGTAGGGTTGTTTTTCCAACACCATTTTCTCCTATGATGGCTAAGCGAGACCCGGCATCCAAGATCAAGCTACCATTTTCAAATAACACATCATCATATTTGTGAGTAATTTTTTCTAAAATTAATGCCTGCCGATGAAGTTTTTTGGCCTGCTTGAATCTAATAAATGGTGAGACTCGACTGGTAGCTTTAATGTCATCAAGTTGTATTTTGGTGATCTGTTTTGCTCGAGAGGTGGCTTGCTTGGCTTTAGATGCATTGGCTGAAAAGCGACTTACAAACTGCTGAAGATCAGCAATTTGAGCGGATTTCTTAGCATTTTCTGAGTAAAGACGTTCGCGTGCTTGGGTCGATGCAGTCATAAAATCATCATAATTTCCTGGATAAACTCTCAATTCTCCATAATCAATATCAGCCATATGCGTACATACCGCATTAAGGAAATGACGATCATGTGAAACGATAATCATTGTGCTCTTTTTTTCATTAAGAAGTGCTTCTAGCCACCTAATGGTGGCAATATCTAAGTTATTTGTTGGCTCATCCAGTAATAATATGTCAGGATCTGAAAAAAGTGCTTGAGCTAGCAGTACCCTTAGTTTCCGGCCTGGGGGAATTTCAGACATCACACCAAAGTGAAGTTCTTTTTCGATACCCGCCCCTAATAGAAAATCCCCAGCTCGACTTTCAGCGCTATAGCCATCTAATTCAGAGAAGCGTATCTCTAGGTCAGCCACTTTCATACCGTCTGCATCTGACATTTCAGAAAGACCATATATACGCTCACGCTCCTGTTTTACGGCCCATAATTCTGCGTGCCCCATGATTACAGCATCTATAGCGCTGTATTGCTCAAAAGCAAATTGATCTTGATTTAGCACGCCTATTCGTTCGTTTGGCGTTATTGATATATTTCCAGATGTGGGTAAAAGAGTGCCATCAAGTATCTTCATGAACGTAGATTTTCCGCAGCCATTAGCTCCAATCAGGCCATAGCGATTGCCATGGCCAAATTTTACAGAGATATTTTCAAAGAGGGGCTTAGGGCCGAATTGCATTGTAATATTTGCAGCAGTAATCAAGTAAACACCTTTTGGGTTTCAGGAGATAGATAGTAAGTTTTTAGTTGAACGACTTTAAAAAACAGCACTATAGAGAATTGCTTCAATGCCGTCGAGTAAAGCTAGCCTTAGTGAAAATTAATTTTTTTAGTCAATCTCTTGAGCTCTAGCAAGTCGAGCCTCTTCTTCTGCTAAGACGGCCTTTATCTCCTGCATGACAGTGTCGACATTGGCTGGTTCAGAGCATTCTTTAAATGCACCAGAAAGTACTGCATTTGGATGTAGCTCTCCATCTTTGTATAAACCCCATATTTCTTCGGCATATCTTGTGTCTGAAAGCTCAGGAGCATAATTTGAATAATACCGAGTCATGTTGTTTACGTCTCGCTTCAGCATCATTTCAGCATTATTGTTAGACGAGGCATCTACGGCTTGAGGTAAATCGATGATAACGGGACCATCTTTGCCTATTAGTACATTGAATTCTGATAGATCGCCATGAATTATTCCTGCACACAACATGCGAACAATAAACTCCATAAGAACAGAATGCCCTAAAAGAGCCTCTTCATTGGACATAGATAAATCGCCAAGCCTGGGAGCAACTTGATTTTCGGAGTCTGTTATCAGTTCCATCAGCAAAACTCCGTCAAAGCAGCCGAAAGTTTGAGGCACCCTGACTCCCGAGTCATTTACTTTGCGAAGTGAATCGAGCTCAGCATTCTGCCATGTTTCTTCTTGTTGCTGTCTTCCATACTTAGAACCTTTCTCCATAGCTCTGGCACGACGGGTATTTCTGACTTTTCGGCCTTCTTGATACTGTGCAGATTTTTTAAAGCTTCGTTTGCTAGCCTCTTTGTATACTTTCGCACATTTTATTGAGGCTCCGCATCTAACCACATATAACGTTGCCTCCTTGCCGCTCATAATTGAGCGGATTACCTCATCGACTAATCCATCGTCAATCAGCGGTTGAATTCTTTTTGGTATTTTCATTGTATGGTTACACGGAACTTATATTTTGTGTTGAGATTTATATTTTGTGTTGAGCAGTATAACGTTAAAGGGGGGTGGCAGGGCACCTCTGCTTACTCAGATAGCTAAGAAAGTTGAGCAAATGCCTCAAGGGCATTATCGCGAGATATTTTTAGGTCTACAATAGGTTTTGGATATGTGTTGCCAAGTTTTATATGGGCCTCTTCTAGGATGGAATCGGGTGCATCCCATGGGTTGAACAAGTATTTGTTTGGCAGTGATGAGATTTCGG
The DNA here is from genome assembly GCA_963925965.1 of uncultured Porticoccus sp. GTDB lineage: Bacteria > Pseudomonadota > Gammaproteobacteria > Pseudomonadales > Porticoccaceae > Porticoccus. Next base: position 4,238 of record CAWUVO010000037.1, read on the forward strand.
GTATAAAGCGCCGCACATAGTCGCCTTCAGGATCAAATTTCTGCCCCTGTGTAACAGGATTAAAAATCCTAAAATAGGGAGCGGCATCTCTTCCGCAGCCGCTTACCCATTGCCAGCTTGCGCTATTATTTGCAAGATCAGCGTCAACTAGAGTATCCCAAAACCATCGTTCGCCATGACACCAATGAATTCGAAGATTTTTAACTAAAAAGGAACCTACGATCATTCGCACACGGTTATGCATGTAGCCTGTTTGCCACAACTCACGCATGCCTGCATCCACCATAGGTATACCGGTTTGACCTTTTTTCCATGCCTGAAGTGCAGTCTCGTCAGTTATCCATGGAAAGTGGTTAAATTTAGGTTGTAGATTTTTCTTGGGCAGATCAGGGTAATGGTATAGCTGGTTATACGAAAATTCACGCCATCCTAACTCACTGCAAAAATGATCACTGTTCGCGTCATTTGATGTGCTGTGAACCTTATACCATAACTGATTAGGCGAGATTTCTCCAAAATGCAGGTAAGGTGAGAGTCTAGAGACATAAGATTTAGAGGGAAGATTTCTTCCATTTTTATATTCAAATAAATCTCCATCCATGAACTCTTGAAAACGAACTCTTGCTCCCTCTTCTCCAATTACCCAATGGGAGTCAAGTTTTTCATTCCATGGAATATGTGGCAATAATTGCAACTGGTTTATGCTCAGGGTTTTTTTCTTGTCGCAGTAATACTTGATGTTGCTCAGAGCAGGCAGGGGCTCACGTGGTGCTTTCCCTTGTAGGCAGCCTTTTTGATAAAAAGGTGTGAATACACTATAGCATTCACCGTTATTTTTTTTAATAGCCCATGGCTCCCAAAGCAGAGAACCACTGTAACTTTCAGATTTTATACCTTGCACACTTAAAGATTTTTTTATTTGAGTGTCACGCTGAATTCTCCATGGCTCATAACAACGATTCCAATATACAGCAGTAACATTGTGACGCTTAATGATATCCATTAAAATATCGATAGGATTGCCGCTATATAACGACAATGCGCCATCTAAAGATGCATTTAATGATTCCAGTGAGGAGTTTAGCCACCATTTGCTTGCGGCGCCCATGGAGTATTCGCCGGCATTACTTTCATCTAAAATATAAATAGGGAGAACGCCATCATGCTGCGATGCTGCAGTGAGCGATGGGTTGTCTGACAAGCGCAGGTCTTGTCGAAACCAGTGAATAGCAATGTCTCCCATGGGTCCTCTTTTTTGTCTTTTGAATTATTACATTAGGGAGAGCCAGCCCAACAGTTCAATCATTCTATAGTTAAGAAATTTATAGATATTTAAATCGTCCGCGCCAATAGTGATGACAGCAAAAAAAGTAATAAAAATTAGATTTAAAATCCACAAGAGTTTAACCACTGAGCTTCCCTTCATGATTCTTATTACAGCTATTTTCCTCTTAAAATATTTTACTTGTCACAGCCGTCAGCGCATAGTAAATCTTTAATTATCGAGCCTAAATGTCGGATTGAGCAGAAGTCCCAGCCCTCCCGCACGATTGAATCCTGTCATCGTATATTTGCCGCCAGTAACCACAACCACTTTGCACATGTTGATAAAGATGACCGTCGCTTTCACTTTATACGCGTGTCATCCATCCATAAGCAAGACCCAGTTTATTTCAATGCGTTAAACGAAGCGAAAGATACACATTATTGTAGCATGCGTTGTTATTGGTGAAGGTTATTTACACAGGTTCCAATGTATAGGGTACTGCGGGACTCCAGAAAATAATTGAGGGGGTAGTCGGGGGTGGGGTATCGCGTACTGCGAAAAAAACATTGCTACTAACTCATGGGTTTTGGTAGCTTAAATGTACATATTTTATCTTATAAGCCTAGACTTATCCCCTGAAACCCTTATGAAGAAAGGGTTTCAGGGGGTATATTATGGCGGAGAGACAGGGATTCGAACCCTGGGTACCTTTCGGTACGTCGGTTTTCAAGACCGGTGCATTCGACCACTCTGCCACCTCTCCTAGATTTTTTGGGAAAAAACATTTCATTTATGAGAAACTAAGCTGTGTTTTCTCGCTAGATCCCAAAAGTTGCCGAATTATACCGTTGTTTTTTGTCGATACAAGGACGAGATAAAAGTAATTTCAACGATATTTTTACCCTCTACATAGTTTCATTTGATTCAGTTGAGTTCTTATTTTTCCGCTTTAATCTTGGGTCATTGGCGGGTCGGTTGATATTTTTAGTTGTCGCAAGAGCCGGAGTGGCTGTAACGACATCCAATGGTATCGATTTAGATGGCTCAGGAATCACTGTCTCTATAGCTATCTTCGTTATTGGTTTTGGCTTCTTTCTTGGGTCGTTACTAGCCCTTGTGGGCGCTTGCGCCGCACTACTGTCTTTTTTTTCAGCCTTACTTATGGCCGCTTTTTTTGGAATTTTCTTAGGCTTAACTTCCGCCTTTTTGGTTGGAAATTCTTTAGTTTTTTTAGCTACCGCCTTATTTTTTGGGGCTATTTCCCTGGGTTTTTTGGACGTAGCTGCTTTACTGACATCTGTTTCGAGTTCTATTTTTGCCGAAACTTCTCCTGTTTTTGTTTCTATTGCATCCATTACTGGAGATTCAATTAGATTCCCGTCATCTGAACTTGCAGTCTCTGTTGCAGTTGGCTTTGCTTCCTTTTGGTTTCCTAGCTCTGAAGACATAATACGATCTTCAGCGACTTTTTCGACTTGAGGAATTGAATTCGTCTCTAACAATTCATTGGGCACATCTTGACGTTCGCGTCGTTGTCGAGGGTTGCGTCTTCCTCCTTCTCTTTTTGGAGGATGACTTTTAGGGGTATTTGCATTATTGCCTGCAGCGCTTTCCACCTTTGGTGTTTCCGCTGCTGAGTCTCTCTGTATTGACTCAGACCTGGCAATTTGCGCTGACTCAGGATTGTCACTAGCTGCTTGTTGATTACCATGGTCTCGATTGCGATTACCGTTATTGTGATTGGTTTGAGGTTTTCTTCGACTGTCTGGTCGTCTGTTTCTATTCTGGGGACGTCGTTGAGCCGTGCTTGAGGAAGATTTTTTCTCGTTTTCCGTGGTTGTCTTTTTTGATGATCCAAAAACTTTTTTAAATAAAACCCCTAGAAAGCTAGACCCATCTTTGCTAGATGTAGCTTTATGCTGTGGAACAAATTTTGATGGCGCAATATTTTTAACTACTGGCTGAAGAGCAGGGGGAACTGGTCTTACAGTGTCCGTATCAGAGGCAATAAGATCTCCAGATATAGTATCTGTCAGCTTGTAGCTGTATTCAGTTCTAATAGCATCCTGCGATCGAATTCTTTGAACCTCATAGTGTGGTGTTGCAAGTTTTTCATTTGGGATCACAACCACTTTAATATTATGGCGCTTTTCTATTTCAAGGATTTCTTTGCGTTTTTCATTAAGCAAAAAAGTTGCTACAGATACTGGCGTTATAGTGCGAATTTCTGTGCTATTTTCTTTTTGCGCTTCCTCTTCTACAAGGCGTAAGATTGATAGTGACAGTGATCTTGTTCCTCTAATGCTACCTTGCCCTAGACATCTGGGGCATAATTTTGATGTTGTTTCGCTTAATGATGGCCGCAAACGCTGGCGTGACATTTCCAAAAGTCCAAAGCGAGATATCTTTCCGACTTGCACTCTTCCTCTGTCAATCTCAAGAGCCTCACGCATACGATTCTCGATGTCCCGTTGATTTTTTTGCGACGACATATCAATGAAATCAATGACTACTAGTCCACCCATATCTCGGAGCCTTAATTGACGCGCAACCTCATCTGCTGACTCCAGATTAGTACGGAGAGCAGTTTCTTCGATATCCACACCTCGAGTAGCTCGAGCAGAATTGACATCTATAGAGATAAGGGCTTCTGTTACATCAATTACAATAGCGCCCCCAGAAGGTAGCTTTACTTCACGCTCAAAGGCAGTTTCAATTTGATTTTCAACTTGATAGCGAGTAAACAAAGGAGTAGCTTCCTCATAAAGTTTTACTCGGGTAGAAAAGTTTGGCATTACTTGTGATATAAAGGCAGCTGCGAGGTCGTATGCCTCTTTGTTATCAATCAGCACTTCACGCACATCTTCTCGAAGATAGTCTCGTACTGCACGAATAATAATGTTGCTTTCTTGGAATAAAAACTGAGGAGCTTTAGCTGCTGTAGCTTCCTTGTTGATGGTT
>CAWUVO010000038.1:0-3429 GCA_963925965.1 uncultured Porticoccus sp.
CCATAATGCATTTATCTGCAAAAATACTATATTATATAGCCGTGGTTCTTGCCATACCTGGATGTTCGAATTTTTCTATGCCCAAAATGCCAACATTCGACCGCAGTCTTATTAAACTGCCAGAAGTATACAAATTTGATATGCAGCAAGGCAACGTCATCGATCAGGCTATGATTGATCAGCTCAAACCGGGGATGACGAAATCTCAAGTAAGGTTTATTATGGGAACACCGCTCGTCGCGGATACCTTCAATCAAGATCGTTGGGATTACTTTTATAGCTTAAAGCCAGCAAAGGGGCCAGAAGTTAGGGAAAAAATGGCCATTTTTTTCAAAGGAGACAAATTGATAGGTCTTCGAGGTGATTTTATGCCCAACTCAGAACAGGCCGAAGACACAGAGACTCCAGGCAGCATATCTGATTCAGCAACCCCTTAATCTGAACTTGCAAGATTCTTTGTTTTTAATGCGCCAGTCGCTTTTTCTGCGCGACGTCGCCTGATCTCTTTTGGATCAATAATGAGCGGCCTATATATCTCGACTCTATCCATTCGTTCAAGCACTTGATTCTTTGGTGGCTTCAAGCCTTTAGTACCAAGCGCTTTCCCAAAGATACCCATTTTTACATTCTCAATATCTATTTCCGGAGACTGCGCGACAATGCCAGATTGTTTGACTGCTTCAAATGCTGTTGTTCCGCTAGGAACCTGTAGCTCTATTATCTGTTGCCTCACTGGCAATGCATAGGCGACCTCAACCTGAATTAATTCTTTTTTCACCATTATCCATACACCTCTTTTGCTCTACACGCTAAAGCATCAATAAGATTATTAGCCACTAAAGTAAACAGTTGGTTTGAGGCTAAACCCACAGAAAAATTATTAAACTCGAACTCCAAATCCAAAGATACCTCGCAGGCATCCTCATCCAACGCTTTAAAAGACCACTCTCCGAAAAATTTGCTAAATGGGCCCTCATCTAAAATCATACTAATACGCTCTGGCTCATATAAGGTGTTATGAGTTGTAAAACTTTGTCGCAGAAAACCTTTCTTCAAATCCAGTCGAGCCAGCATAAAGGATTTATCTTGCTTGAGAATTTCGACACCCACGCAATTCTTCATATACTCGGGATAACAAGCCACATCATTGACTAAGTCGAACATCTGTTGCGCTGAATAGGCCACCAAAGCGGTCCGATTGATGACTGTCAGCATTACGTAATTCTCGGGTAAATACCCATAATTAACACAGCCATCACAGCCAAAGGCGAGACATATCGTACAGTCCACTGCCAAACACAGGATAATCCTTGATGGTCACAAGATAATTCCTCTTGGAGCATTTTTTCCTTCACAAACCAACCAATAAAAATTGCTACAAATATCCCCGTTAACGGCAACATGATATTAGCGGTAATGAAATCTATTAGTTCGAAAAAATTAAACCCAGCAATTTTTACCTCAGCCCAGATATTAAACGAAAATACGCTACCCAGCCCAATAATCCAAGCAATCATACCCAATAATAAACTTGCTGTGATTCGACTAAAACCCTTAGATTCAACTAAGTAAGCTATAGCTGGTTCAATCAGTGAAATTGATGAGCTCCATGCTGCTAGACTGACTAGCACGAAAAAAATAGTTCCAAAAAACAAACCACCTAGCATATTACCAAAAGCCACGGGCAGGCTAACAAACATCAGTCCAGGTCCAGCGCTAGACTCAATGCTAGGATTTGCAAAAACAATAGAAAAAATAACCAATCCTGCGATCAACGCAACCAGGGTATCGAGGACACCGACCATGAGAACATTTGAAAACACTCCTGTATTGCTTGGCATGTATGCTCCATAGGCCATCATTGCACCCATTCCTATGCTTAATGTAAAAAAAGCATGCCCTAAGGCTACCAACACTGACTGCCATGTAAGAAATTCAAAATTAAACCCAAACAAAAAATTAAAGGCGCCGATGAGGTCCCCTTGCTGATAGCCAAATATTAATAAGCCTACTAATAGTAAAAACAAAAGAGGCATCAGGATTTGAGATACTAGGCCCAAGCCTTTGTGTATTCCGCACATAACAACAACAACGGTCATCAACATAAATAACGATTGCCAGAAAATCAATTCGTTCTTATCTTTCATCAGGTCATCAAAAATAGTACCCGCCTGTTCAGCAGTTACATTTTGAAAGACTCCGGAAATCATATATTCGATGTAATTAAGGGCCCAGCCGGCAATGACTGCATAATAAGACAATATCATCAATCCAGCAGAAACACCCATCCAACCAATAACGCCAAAACTTTTGCTCGTGCCAGACTTTTTAACTAAATTGCGAATGGTGTTGATGGGGCTTTGTCTTCCCATGCGTCCTAATGCCACCTCAGCAGCCATAATTGGCAGGGCCACAATTGCAATGCATGCAATATAAACAAGGACAAATGCGCCTCCGCCATTCTCACCTGCAATATAAGGAAATTTCCAAATGTTTCCCAAGCCTACCGCAGAGCCAGCTGCTGCCAGAATAAAAGTCCAGCGGCTAGCCCATGTGCCATGAATGCTTCCTTGGGAAGTATTTTTATTGTTCTGAGAAGAGGCTTCGGAGTGAGAATTTTTCAACATTAATCCTGCCTAATTTTTAAAAATTTAATTATACCGACAAATTGTGCCCTTAAAAACCAATCAAGCTATACTATTTATTCTTCATCCTAACATACAAAAAAATCATAGGAGCTTGCTCTATCAATCTCTATAATCATACTTATGGGAAAACAGCCAAAAAAAATACAGAAAAATCCGGTCATTGCTCAAAACAAAAGAGCTCGCCACGACTACTATCTAGAAGAAAAATTTGAAGCTGGATTGGTCTTACAAGGATGGGAAGTAAAGAGCTTACGCGCTGGAAAAGGTCAGCTAGCGGATAGTTTTGTGTTGCTACAAAATGGTGAGGCCTACCTCATGGGTACTCATATAGCGCCGCTAAATACGACTTCAACGCATTATGTCACCAATCCTGGTAGAAATAAAAAACTCTTATTAAACAAAAAAGAACTATCTCGCTTATTTAACGCCGTTAACCAAAAAGGACACACATGTGTTGCGTTATCCATATATTGGAAAGGGCACATTGTAAAATGCGAAATTGCTTTAGCAAAAGGTAAGCAAGTTCATGATAAGCGCGCCTCTGAGAAAGATCATGACTGGCAGCGCCAAAAACAACGAATCATGCGGCACAACATCTAGCCCAGCCTGTCTTTTTTGAACTTCTTACCCAATAACTTACATCAAATTTTCTGATACCTGTGTTAACATTGCCCCCAAGGGGGCGTTCTGGATTCGACGCCGGTTACAAAACCCAAGGTGCATGCCGAGATGGTGACCAATCTCGTTAATCCAAAGTCGCAAACTATTAGTTGCCAACGAC